>NZ_SMKP01000010.1:0-97313 GCF_004349015.1 Nonomuraea diastatica | reverse complement strand
GCGCTGCGGGGGGCAGGGCCGGTGGCGCGGGGACCGGCTCCGGCGCGGCGCGTAAGGCGGCGACCGGAGTCGGCACGGCCGGAGCCAAGCCGCGCGACACGCACGCACGCCTCAACCCCGCCGCCGAGCTGGGCTTCTCCGGCGACCCCGGCCAGCACGGCGACGACGGCGACGGCATGCTGCACGCCCAGCGCATCTGGGACGCCTCGCTGGCCACCAGCCGCCTCGACGACCTGGGCGTCACCACCGAGCGGCAGCGCGTCGAGACCGCGGACATCACCACGAGCGTGGGCCTGCTCGTGGACGGGTGGCCCGAGGACGTGCAGCGGTGCGTGCAGTCGCTGATCGACCACACGCGCGCCGGCGTGCTCGCCCTCGACCTGGGCAACGTCGACGGCGCCGGGAACGTGCTGGACGACCTGGCCCGCCGCTGTCCCGACCGGATCGTCGCCTGGCACGTCGCGGAGCGGCCGCACTGGCGCGGCGGCACCGCCACCTGGGGCGAAAGCCGGGCCAAGCTGCTGCGGCTCGACTTGTCCGAGGTCCATGTACTGATGGAGACGACCACCGTGCTGCGCGGCGACGGGCTGACCCCGCTGATCGCGGCCGTCGCCGAAGGCGCGGTCGCGGCCGGCTGGTGGGGCGCGGAACCGCTCGACGACGGCCGGAGCTGGCGCGAGGCAGGGCCGGGCCGGGTGCGGGCGCTCACCGGAGACCTCATGGCGGTACGCCGGTCGGCGGCGCTCGGAGCGTTGCCCGAGGACGCCCATCACGGTTCGAACGCCGACCTGGAGCTCTCGCTGGCCCTGCACGGCACGCTGGTCGTGCCCCGCGACCGGCCGCCCGTAGAGCGCCTGGGCCGGCACGACCTGCCCGACGGCTATCTGGAGCGGGAGTCGCGGCGCAACTATGACGGGGTGCTGCGCCTGCTGCGCGCCTCCGCCTGACGGGAGTCCTGCTGCGCGCCTTGGTCTGGCGTGAGCCCTGCTGCGGGCGTTCGCCGGACCGGGAGCTTCGCTGCGGGGCCGTGTCCTGGCGGGAGGCCCGGGTCTCGTCGCCCGCCCGCCGTCACCGCTGCTTCGGGACGTAGCGGCAGTCTCTTGGGCGGATTTCCCGTTAGTAAGCTGTGGGCCCATGGAGATGCTCGCGCCGTACACCACGTTGGGCCTGGGCGGGCCCGCACGCGATTTCGCCGAGGCGTCCACGGCGGAGCAACTCGTCTCCCTCGTGGCCGAGGCCGACAGGAACGCCGTGCCCACCCTGGTGCTCGGCGGGGGCAGCAACGTCGTGGTGGCCGACGAGGGTTTCGACGGGTTGGTCATCAAGGTCGCCACCCAGGGCGTGACCGTCTCGCGCGACGGCGAGCAGGTGCTGGTCACCGTCGAGGCGGGCGAAGACTGGGATCCGCTGGTCGCCCGCGCCGTGGCAGAGGGCTGGTCGGGCCTGGAGTGCATGTCCGGCGTCCCCGGGCAGGTCGGCTCGACACCCATCCAGAACGTCGGTGCGTACGGCCAGGAGGTCGCCCAGACCATCAGGTGCGTGCGCGCCTACGACCGGCGCACCCGGCAGGTGGTCGACCTGGAGGCGCGGCAGTGCGGCTTCTCCTACCGCGACAGCGTCTTCAAGCGCGATCTGGCGCGGCACGTGGTGCTCGGGGTGACGTACGCGCTGGACGTCTCCGAGTTGTCCGGCCCGCTGGCGTACGCGGAGCTGGCCGGTCGGCTGCGGGCCGAGCCGGGGAGCCGGGTGCCGCTCGCCCGGGCGCGTGAGGCGGTTCTGGAACTGCGGCGGGGCAAGGGCATGGTGCTCGACCCCGGCGACCCCGACACGCGCAGCGCCGGGTCGTTCTTCACCAACCCGGTCCTGACGGCCGAGCAGGCGGAAGCGCTGGCCGTGCGCGCTCCCGGCCATCCGCAGTGGGACATGCCCGACGGATCGGTCAAGGTGCCCGCCGCCTGGCTGATCGAGCAGGCCGGCTTCCCGAAGGGTTACGAGCTCGGGCCCGTACGCATCTCGACCAAGCACACGCTGGCCCTCACCAACCCCACGGGGAGCGCCGCCACCGCCGACCTGCTGGCGCTGGCCAGGCAGGTGCGCGACGGGGTGCGGGAGAAGTTCGGGGTCACGCTGGTCAACGAGCCGGTGCTGGTCGGCTGCGCCCTCGGGGAATAGCGGCCCATTCTGGTCTGTTATGGTGTCTCGGAGTTACCGAAGGGGAGTAGTCCCAATCGTGTGATCGACACACTGGCGCTTCACCGCGCCCGGTCACACGGGCCTCAGACGGGCGGACGAGACCTTCGGCCTGGCAGCCATGCGACAAGTCGCTGCCGGGCCGAAGTCGTGCCCGCATCTCCCCGGGTTTCCGCTTCCGGCCCGGTCGCGCGGAAGAGGACCGTTGGAAGCGTTCTGGATCAGTCTCGGCGTCATCTTCGTGGCCGAGCTCGGCGACAAGAGCCAGCTGATGGCGATGACGTTCGCGACCCGTTTCAAGATGTGGCCCGTGCTCCTGGGCATCACGATCGCCACGACCGTCGTGCATCTGCTCAGCGTCGCCGTGGGCGGCCTGATCGGCGACGCGTTGCCGACGACGGCCATCTCCGTGGTGGCCGGGCTGGCCTTCCTCGGGTTCGCGGCGTGGACGTTGCGCGGTGACGAGCTGACCGAGGACGAGGCGCAGAAGGCCCGGCGCACCACCAGGAACGCCCTGGTCGCGGTGACGGTGGCGTTCTTCCTGAGCGAGCTGGGCGACAAGACGATGCTGGCCACGATCACGCTGGCGACGCAGCACGGCTGGGTCGGCACCTGGATCGGCTCGACGGTCGGCATGGTGGCGGCGGACGCGCTGGCCATCGTCGTGGGGCGGCTGATGGGCAGGCACCTGCCCGAGAAGGTCATCAGGTATGGTGCCGCCGCCGCGTTCGCGGTGTTCGGCGTCGTGCTCCTGGTCGAGCCGCTCCTCTGAAGGCTACGGTGACAGCAGCGACAGCCGGTGGGCCGCCGCGGCCGCCTCACCCCGGGTGGTCACGCCCAGCTTGGCCAGGATGTTGGACACGTGCACGCTCACCGTCTTCGCCGAGATGAACAGCTCGACCGCGATGTCCCGGTTGGTCCGGCCCTGGGTGACCAGGCGCAACACCTCCAGCTCGCGCGGCGTCAGCAGCTCCGACTGCTCCTGCCCCGGTGAGCGCCCGCCCACCCGGCGGGACAGCGCCTCGATCTCCTCGACGAGCGGCGTCGCGCGCAGCGCCTCGGCCAGCGGCAGCGCCGTCTTCAGCCGCGCCGCCGCCCCCTCGCGGTCGCCGCCGCGCGCCACCACGGTGGCCGCCCGCAGCAGTGCCTTGGCCTGGTTGTGCGGGCGCCGGAGCCGCTCCCAGGCCGCCGCAGCGGCGTCGAACTCACCCGAGTACGACAGCCGGTACGCCTCCACGACCGGCCCGATGACCGACAGCTCGGCCGCCACCTCGGCGGCGTGCCGGCGCACGGCCGCGATCCCCTCGGCCGCGGCGGGTTCGGCGCTCTCGGCGGCGTCGCAGACCGTGCGCAGGAGGGCGAGCAGCCGCCAGCCGAGCATGGCCTTGCTCGACTGCTGGGGACGCGACAGAACCCGCTCGGCCACGCCCAGGGCGGCGACTGGCTCGCCCTTGGCGAGGTGCCATCGCATGAGCAGGCGGGCGTTGTTGGTGACGTCCTGGACGAAGTCCTCGGGGCGCTCCTTCAGGATGCCGACCTCTGACAGGATGCCCTCGACCAGCTGCAGCTCGCCCCTGGCCAGCGCGATGTCGGCGCGCACCCGCAGCAGGGCGTACCGGGTGCGCAGGACGGGCCCGTGGCCGAGCGCGGTTTCGACGGCCTCGACGGCTTCGTCCCAGCGGCCGAGCGACTCCAGCACCTCGGCCCGGTTGTTCAGGATGAACAGGCCGCTGCCGCGCAGCCTGCCGTACTGCTTGGCGAGCCGCCAGCCGTCCTCCGCCATGCGCAGGGCCTCGTCGTCGCGGCCCATGTCGGTCAGGGCGTCGATGTTGTTGCCCATGGCTCTGGCGATGATGCGGCCGGCGTTCGCCGTCCTGCCGAGCTCCAGGGCCTGCTCGTTGACCTTGATCGTGGACTCCAGCTCGCCGTTGAGCGAGTGGCCGAGCGCCAGGTTCATCAGCAGGTCGGCTTCGAGGCTGCGTTCGCCGTGCTCCCTGACCAGCCGCAGGCCGTCGGTGATCAGCTCGCTCGCCTCGGCGATCGCGCCTCTCAGCATGAGGTGGCGGCTCAGCGGCGTGACGACCTCGGCCCAGTCGAGGCTGTTCTCGGGGACGAGCCGCAGCGCGTGCCTGAGGTCGTCGATGACCCCCGGATGCCCCTTGGAGTTCTTGATGCCGGCCCGCCGCACGATCAGCTGGGCCACCCGCGCCGGCTCCACGGCCTCGTCCAGGTCGGACAGCGCGCCCTTGACGAACTTCAGTGCCGTGTCGACGTCGCCGCCGGCGTTGGCGGCCTCGGAGGCCCGTTCCAGCACGGCGGTGTGGTCGGCGCCGATGAGCTCGGCCGCGTCGGGCACGCGGTCCCACAACATGAGGACGCGTTCGAGCAGGGGGACGGCCTCGGTGTAGGCGTACGCCTTGAACGACTTCTGCGCCGCCTCCCAGGCGGAGATCAGCGCCCAGTGGTCGTCGCGGGCGCCGTACCAGTGGTGGGCCAGCTCGACGGCGGCGCGGCCGGGCGGGACCAGCCTGCGGTCCTTGGAGATCTCCTCGGCGTACCTGGCGTGCAGCCGCTGGTGCTCGCCGGGCAGCAGCTCGTCGTGGACGGCCTCGCGGATCAGGGAGTGGCGGAAGACGTAGGCGCGGTTGTCGGCGATCTGCAACACGTTGCCCGCGATCGCGGGGCGCAGCGCGGTCTCCAGTTCGATGTCGGACAGGCCGCTCACGGCGGCCAGCAGCGCGTGGCTGACCCTGGTGCCGCCGGCCGCGGCGACGCGCAGCACGCGCTGGGTCTCCTCGGGCAGGCGTTCGACGGCGCTGAGGATGAGGTCCTGCATGGAGTCGGGAACCGTGCAGTCCTCGCCGCCGTCCAGCAGGGCCTCGACGAACAGCGGGATGCCCTCGCTGCTCTCGTAGACCTTCTGGACCTTGGCGTACTGGGGGACCTCGCCGAGGATGCCGGTCATCTGCTGGGCGACCTCGTCCCTCGACAGGCGGGGCAGGTCGAGCCGGTGCACGCCGTTGACCCGGCCCAGCTCGGCCAGCACGGGCCTGAGCGGGTGCTGGCGGTGCAGGTCGTCGGAGCGGTAGGTCATGACGATGAGGACCTGCGGCGTGTGCAGGTTGCGGCTGAGGAAGGCGATGAGGTCACGGCTGGACCTGTCGGCCCAGTGGATGTCCTCGATGACGAGGATGGTGGGGCGGCCCGCCGCGAGGCGTTCGAGCAGGGTGAGGAACTGCTCGAAGAGCCTCGCCCGGCCGGCGTCGGTCTCGCCGTCGCCGTTGAACTCTCCGAACTCGGGCAGCAGCCGGGCGAGATCGCGTTCGGCGCCGTCGGGCAGCAGCCCGGTCACCGTGTCGGGCCCCCGCTCCCTGACGAGCTGCCGGAGCGCGGCGGTGAAGGGCGCGTAGGCCAGACCCTCCGTGGACAGCTCGACGCAGCCGCCGTACAGCACGTGCGCGCCCCCGGCGGCGCAGTGCTCGGCGAAGCGGTAGACGAGCCGGGTCTTGCCGACCCCGGCCTCACCGCCGATGAGTACGGCCGTCACCGTGCCCTTGAGCGCCTCGTCGAACGTCTCGGAGAGCGCCTTGAGCTCCTCTTGCCGCCCGACGAAGACGGGACTGACCGATCGTCCCCGCATGTCATCCAGCATGTCATGCCTTATCGGTTGCTTTCGACGCCTTTATGGGGCTGCGGAGGCCCTGCTACGGGGGTGCGTAGGCCCGGCCACGAGGGAGGATGTGGCCGGGCGCTTGTGGGGCGGTCATGAGGAACGGCGCTTGCCGAAGATCGAGCGGCGCCCGGCCTTGTTCGCCCGCTGCACCTCGCGTACGCGCCGGTGCTCGGCGGCCGTCCTGCGCAGCTCGCTGGCGTGGTTCTTCATGAGCTCGTACTCGATCTCGGGATTCATGGTGTCTCCTGCTTTTTCGTGCTTATTCCTGACACCCTCAAGACTCGTCCTAAGGCCCGGCCCTCCACATCGGGTGGATGCCTTATCTCTGGTGCGCGGACACGCCAGGCGTACCTAGGACCTGGGGCACGACCGCCCTAAGGTGGTCTGGTTTGGAGCTGGAGGCCCTGGTCGGCGATGCTGTGAGGGTGTCAACTGTGACTACCTCGCTCACGGACGTCGCTTCGTCCGACACCGCGTTGCGAGCATTCCTGCACGGCCTGCCCGGTGTCGACCGGGTCGGCGCGGACCAGCGGGCGGCCATGCTGGGCACCCGTTCGATCAAGACCACGGCCAAGGCGCAGGCCATCGACCTGGCCATCTCGATGGTCGACCTGACCACGCTGGAGGGGGCCGACACGGCCGGCAAGGTGCGCGCGATGTGCACCAAGGCCGTGCGGCCCGGCGGCGACGCGCCCAAGGTGGCGGCCGTCTGCGTCTATCCCGACCTCGTCCCGGTCGCGGTCGAGGCGCTCGGCGGCGCTGGGGTCAAGGTCGCCTCGGTGGCGACCGCGTTCCCGAGCGGCCGCTCCTCGCTCGAGGTCAAGGTCGGCGAGACCGCGGCGGCGGTGGCGGCGGGCGCCGACGAGATCGACATGGTGATCGATCGGGGGGCGTTCCTGTCCGGCCGCTACATGAAGGTGTACGAAGAGATCGTCGCGGTGAAGGCCGCCTGCGGGGCGGCCCACCTGAAGGTGATCCTGGAGACCGGGGAGCTGGCCACCTACGACAACGTCCGGCGGGCGTCCTGGCTGGCGATGCTGGCCGGAGCCGACTTCATCAAGACCTCGACGGGCAAGGTGTCACCGGCGGCTACACCGCCGGTGACGCTGATCATGCTGGAGGCGGTGCGCGACTTCCGTGACGCGACCGGCCGCCAGGTGGGGGTCAAGCCGGCCGGCGGCATCCGCACCACCAAAGACGCCATCAAGAAACTGGTGCTGGTCAACGAGACGGCCGGCGACGACTGGCTCACGCCGGAGTGGTTCAGGCTGGGCGCGTCGTCACTCCTCAACGACCTGCTCATGCAGCGCCAGAAGCTGGCCACCGGCCGCTACGCCGGCCCCGACTACTTCACCCTGGACTGATGATGGCGATCTTCGAGTACGCCCCCGCGCCCGAGTCGCGCGACGTCGTCGACATCAAGCCGTCGTACGGACTGTTCATCAACGGTGAGTTCGCCGACGGTTCCGGCACCCCCTTCAAGACCATCAACCCGGCGACCGAGGAGAAGCTGGCCGAGGTGGCCACGGCGTCCTCCGACGACGTCGACCGGGCCGTGCAGGCCGCGCGCAAGGCGTTCGGGGTCTGGAGCGCGCTGCCCGGCGCGGAGCGCGCGAAATACCTGTTCAGGATCGCGCGGATCATCCAGGAGCGCGCTCGCGAGCTGGCCGTGCTGGAGTCGCTCGACAACGGCAAGCCCATCCGCGAGTCGCGCGACGTGGACGTGCCGCTGGTGGCGGCCCACTTCTTCTACTACGCGGGGTGGGCCGACAAGCTGGCCTACGCGGGGCTCGGCGGCACCAGGCCGCTGGGCGTGGCCGGACAGGTCATCCCGTGGAACTTCCCGCTGCTCATGCTGGCCTGGAAGATCGCTCCCGCGCTGGCCTGCGGCAACACGGTGGTGCTCAAGCCGGCCGAGACGACGCCGCTGACCGCGCTGGCCTTCGCCGACATCTGCCGCCAGGCCGACCTGCCGCCCGGCGTGGTCAACATCGTGACCGGCGCGGGCGAGACCGGCGCCGCCGTGGTGGGCCACCCCGACGTGAACAAGGTGGCCTTTACCGGCTCCACCGAGGTGGGGCGGATCATCGCGCGCGCGGTGGCGGGCACCGACAAGAAGCTGACCCTCGAACTGGGCGGCAAGGCGGCCAACATCGTGTTCGAGGACGCCGCCGTCGACCAGGCCGTCGAGGGCATCGTCAACGGCATCTTCTTCAACCAGGGCCACGTGTGCTGCGCCGGGTCGCGGCTGCTGGTGCAGGAGTCCGTCCACGAGGAGGTGCTGGAGTCGCTGCGCAGGCGGCTGAGCACGCTCAGGCTGGGCGACCCGCTCGACAAGAACACCGACATCGGCGCGATCAACTCGGCCGAGCAGCTGGCGAAGATCCGTTCGCTGAGCGACCTCGGCGAGAGCGAGGGCGCGCAGCGCTGGTCGCCCGCCTGCGAGCTGCCGGACAAGGGGTTCTGGTTCCCGCCGACCGTCTTCACCGGGGTCGCGCAGTCGCACAGCATCGCCAGGGACGAGATCTTCGGTCCCGTGTTGTCCGTGCTGACCTTCCGCACGCCTGCCGAGGCCGTCGAGAAGGCCAACAACACCCCGTACGGGCTGTCCGCCGGCATCTGGACGGAGAAGGGCTCGCGCATCCTGTGGATGGCCGACCGGCTCAGGGCCGGGGTCGTCTGGGCCAACACGTTCAACAAGTTCGACCCGGCCTCGCCCTTCGGCGGCTACAAGGAGTCCGGGTACGGCAGGGAAGGCGGGCTGCACGGGCTGGAGGCGTACCTCGATGTGTGAGCGTCGCCAGCCGGGCCGGCCCGGCTCCAGGTGCGGGCTGCGCCGCGCCCGTCGCGCGCAGGCCACAGAAGGGCACGCCTTCGCCAGGGTCGGGCGTCCCGTGCGCACCGGCTGGTTCGCCCACCGCTGCGGCGTGAGCCGGTGCGGCCAGGTCTTCGTGCCCGTCCAGATGTCGCAGGAGTCCACGTGGAGGGGGCGCGGCGATGAGTAGGTTGTCCGTCAGAAAGACCTACAAGCTGTACATCGGAGGGGCGTTCCCGCGCTCGGAGAGTGGGAGGTCCTACCCTGTGACCTCGGCCAAGGGCGACTTCCTCGCCAACGCTTCGCGCGCCTCGCGCAAGGACGCCCGCGACGCCGTGGTGGCCGCCCGCAAGGCGTTCCCCGGCTGGTCGGGCGCCACCCCCTACAACCGGGGGCAGATCCTCTACCGCGTGGCCGAGATGCTGGAGGGCCGGCGCGGCCAGTTCGCCGAGGAGCTCGGCGGCGGCAAGCGGGCGGCGGCCGAGCGGGTCGACGCGACGGTCGACCGGCTGGTCTGGTACGCGGGGTGGTCCGACAAGATCGCCGCCGTGCACGGTGCGGCCAACCCGGTGGCGGGACCGTACTTCAACCTGTCGTCGCCCGAGCCGACCGGCGTGGTGGCCGTGGTGGCGCCCGCCGATCCGCTGCTCGGGCTGGTGTCGGTGGTCGCCCCGGCGATCGTCACCGGCAACACCTGCGTGGTGGTGGCCTCCGAGCCGTCCCCGCTCGCGGCGATCACCCTGGCCGAGGTGCTGGCCACGTCCGACCTGCCGGGCGGGGTGGTGAACATCCTCACCGGGTCGCAGGCCGAGCTGGCGCCCTGGCTGGCCGCCCACATGGACGTCAACGGGCTCGACCTGACCGGGGTCGGCGACGCCGACCTCGCGCTGCGGTGCGAGCGGGCCGCGGCGGAAAACCTCAAGCGCGTGCTGCGCCCCGCGCCGGAGGACTGGACGGCCGACCCCGGGATCGGGCGGATGACCCGCTTCCTGGAGACCAAGACCGTCTGGCACCCGATCGGCATCTGACAGTGATGCACGGTGTCCCCCCGGTTCAAGCCGGGGGACACCGTGGTGAGGTGCCGGTCCCGCCGGGCGGGCGAGGGCGGGCACGCCGTGCCGCCTTGGCTCACTCTCCGGAGAGTCGCATCGCTGAACGCGCGAGGCGGAAAAGGCCGGCGCGCATCCGTTCGGCGCCCAGCTCAGGCAGGAGTGCGGATACGTGCTCGGCTGACAGGGCGGCCAGCACGGCATGGGCGGTGTGTTCGGGGTCAGGGGTGGAGTCGAGCAGGATCGCCACGTGGCGGTGCCAGAACCGGTAGGCCCCGATCCGGTATCGGGCACCGGGCGCCGCGGTCTCCGACATCCGGACCAGATCCAGGTGCTCCAGCAGGTAGGCGAAGTAGGCATCGACGAACGCGGCGAGCCGCTCGTCGGCTGCTGCGCCGGGGCCGAGTGGTGGCGCTCCATGCAGGATCGCCTCCTGCAGCACACGCTCCCGGGCGTCCAGCAGAGCGGCGGCCAGCCCGGACTTGTCGCCGAACCGGCGGAACAAGGTGCCCTTGCCGACGCCCGCGGCCGCGGCCACCTGGTCCATCGACACCGCCTGCACGCCGTGTTCGGTGAACAGCCGGGCGGCGGCCTCCAGCACCGCAGCCCGGTTGCGTGCCGCGTCCACCCGTTCCTTGGGGGGTGGTGTGCGCAGGAGTTCCAACGGGATTGCAGAACCGGACTGCGGTCCGATATTGTCGTGAGCCACAACCGGACTATAGTCCGATTTTCTGGAGGTAGCGACATGACCGCACTCATCACCCGGAACGAGCTGCAGGCGTCGATCGACGCGGGCACCGTGACCGTTGTCGACGCGCTGGGCGGAGACTACTACGCAAAGCAGCACCTGCCCGGCGCCGTCGCACTGGTCAGGGACGATGTCGACGACCTGGCGCCCTCCCTGCTCCCCGACCTCGACGCCGCGATCGTCACCTACTGCTCCAACCCGGCGTGCCCCAACAGCGGACAGGTCGCCGACCGGCTCACCGCCCTCGGCTACACCAACGTCCGCAAGTACCGCGAAGGCATCGAGGACTGGGTCGGCGCCGGCCTCGCCACCGAATCCGCCTGACCACCTGCCGTCAGAAACCGAGGCCCGGCGGCCTGAGCGGGGGATGGGCGGCCTGCAACTGGGCCGCCAGGCCGAGCAGATGAGGCTCGCCGCCGGGCGGGGCGACGAGCTGCACCGCGATGGGCAGCGCGGTCGAATGCGTGGCGATCGGCACGGTGATCGCCGGCCAGCCGCACATGTTCCACGCGCCGGTGGCGGGGGCGTACCTGACGTTGGTCACCGTGTTGCGCACGAATCCGCGCCTGCCCCAGCGGTCGGCCAGGGGCGGGATCGCGGCCAGGGCCGGCATGACCACGGCGTCGGCGTTGCCGAACCACTGGTCGGCGCCGTAGCCGCTCCAGCGTTCGCGACCGCGCGCGCCGTCCAGCTTGAGCGCGCCCAGGGCCCGGCCCGCCCGGCTCAGCGCCCGCGTACGCCGCTCCAGCCTGGCCCTGTCCAGGCCGTCCGCCGCCGCCGCGGCCCTGACCAGCCACGCCGCGACCGACGCCGGGCCCAGCCAGCCGGGCAGCTTGCGGCTGTGCTCGACCACCGTGTGCCCGGCCACGCGCAGCGTCTCGCTCGCCGCGCGTACGGCGGCCTGGAACTCCTTGTCCACGGTCAAGCCCGCGGGCAGCGGCTGCGGGGCGTACGCCACCCGCAGGTCGAACGGCTCCGGGCCGTCGGACGGCGGCTGCGGCTCCCACACCTTGTCGTCGTCGGCCCAGACCGAGCGCAACATGGGCGGGCTCGGCTCCTCCCGCCGCCCCGACCGCCACGCCTGAGCCAGCGACGGGTCCGCGGCCAGCACCGACAGCGCCAGCGCCAGGTCGGGCGCCGTCCGGGCCAGCGGGCCGTTCTCGCACAACCGGTCCCAGTCGTCGGAGGGCGGCGGCACCAGCCCGGTGCCCGGTTTGATGCCCAGCACCCCGCAGCACGCCGCCGGGATGCGTACCGAGCCCATGCCGTCGTTGCCGAGCGCCAGCGGCACCATGCCCGCCGCCACGGCCGCGGCGCTGCCCGCCGACGAGCCGCCGGGCGTGCGCGCCAGATCCCACGGGTTGCGCGCGATGCCGTGGGCGCTGTCGCCGAACGCGACCAGCCCCAGCTCGGGCAGGTTCGTCAGGCCGACGACCACCGCGCCCGCCGCGCGCAGGCGCGCCACCGTCTCGTGATCCTGCCGCGCGGGAACGTCCGGCGTCGCCCTGGAACCGACGCGCATGGCCTCACCGGCCACCTCCAGGTTGTCCTTCACCGCCACCGGCACGCCGGCGAGCGGCAGCTCCGCGAGGTCGCGCCGCTTCTGCAACGCCCGTGCCTCGTCCACCGCCCGCTCTCTGACCAGCCGGAACGCCCGTAATCTGGGATCGCGTTCCGAGATGGCGTGGAGATGCTCCTCGACGACGGTCGCGGCCGTGACGTCCCCGCTCCTGACGGCCGTCGCGATCTCGACAGCGGACCTGCCTGCCCACAACATGACTAGAGTGTGCAGCTTTTCCCTAGGAGTTGCGAGCTTGGATAGAGTCCGTACGCGTGAACGGACCGTCTCTCGCCCGCCGCCAGCGCTCCCTCGGTGACCCCTCGGCCGAATATCCGCTGTTCCCGCCGCTGACCCGAGGCTGCCCGCAGACCAGCACCGCCGAGATCGCCTATCCGCTCGACGTCGACTACGACTACGACCAGGTCGACCCTCGCCTTTTCGCGCAGGAGCCGGGCACCGACATCGCGCGCTGGTCGCCGCTCCTGCCTCCCCTGGAGGCGCCCACGCTGGGGGAGGGCGGGACGCCGCTGGTGGCGTTCGACGGCGTGTACGTCAAGGACGAGTCGCGCAACCCCACCTGGTCGCACAAGGACCGCCTCAACCGGGTCGCCGTGAGCGCCGCTCTCGCCTCGGGCGCGCCCGGCGTGGTCGTGGCCTCCTCCGGCAACCACGGCGCCTCCGCCGCCGCGTACGCGGCCAGGGCCGGTCTGCCCGCGATCGTGCTGACCTCCGCCACGTCGCCGCCCGCCGTCCAGGCGTTCGCGCGGGCGTACGGGGCCAAGGTCGTGCCCGTGCCCATCGAGGCGCGCTGGCCGCTGCTGCGCGAGGTCGTCGACCGGCTCGGCTACCACCCCGTCAGCAACCAGACCGTGACGCACACCGGGCACCCGTTCGGGCCCGAGGGCTACAAGACGATCGCGTACGAGCTGTTCCGGCAGCTCGGACGGCCGCCCGCGGCCGTCTTCGTGCCCACCGGCTACGCCGAGTTGCTCTACGGGGTGTGGAAGGGGTTCAGGGAGCTGCGGCGGCTCGGGGTCGCCGAGACCGTGCCGCGGATGTTCTCCTGCGAGACCGCCGCGGGCGGCCCCCACGCCAGGGCGCTGGCCACCGGTGCGCCCGCCGCGATCGTCGAGCTCGGGCGGAGCGACGCGTACGGCATCGCCGGGCCGGTCGGCGGGCACCGGGGGGTGCTGGCCGTGCGGGACAGCGGCGGCGAGGCGGTGCTGCTGACCGACGAGGAGCTGCGCGACGCGCAGCGCGACCTGGCCGGGCAGGGGATGTGGCAGGAGTTGTCGGGGGCGGCGGGGGTGGCCGGATGCCGGCGGCTCGGGCGCGACTTCGACGGGCCCGTGGTGTGCATCGCCACGTCGAGCGGGTTCAAGGACGTGGGAGTCGGGTCGGAGAGCTTCCCCGCCGTCCCGAACCCGACCCTGGACGATCTCCTGCGCTGAGCCCCCGCCTACGGACCTGACCGCCGCACGCGAGCCGTCCGGTCGGCGCGTTCACACCGGTGCGACGGCGCTCATCGGTTGAGCCACACGCGGAGCGGGCCGATCGGGGTGAAGCCGTGGCTCAGGGCGACCTCCGGGTCGCTCTCGTAGCCGACCAGCGGGCGGCCCGGCAGCAGTTCGGCCGCCATGGCCAGCGTGCCCGCCCACGCGGTGTCCAGGTCGCAGCCGGAGGCGAACACGTTGGAGACGCCCGCCACCCCGCCGCTCGCGGTGAGCACCGAGCCGCATACGATGTCCCCGTCGATCCTGGCGCAGAGGATCTGCGCCTCCTTCAGCAGCGCAGGCAGGAAGAGGTCCGTCACCTCGCCGGTGAAGGCCGCTCGCTCCCACTCGCGCAACGTGTCCGCGTCGCCGACGACCTCCCACGCGATCGCGGCGCCCGCCCGCTCGGGGGCGGGGCGGTGGATCCACTGGGCTTCGAACAGCACCTCGAAGCCCGGCAACTCCAGCACCGCGTAGCTGTCCTTGACCGACGCGCCGGGTCCGGCGTCGATGCGGCCGAGCACGTCGGCCGCCGTCGCGTCGGGCGAGAGCGTGACGGCGTCCGGGTAGAAGATCGGCGTCCTGGCGCGGCTGGTCCAGGCCCGGCCGGTGAACGTGCCTGGGGAGCCGTGGGCGCGGCACATCAGGTCGCACCACCCGGCGTTGTCGCGGACGGCCGCGGCCAGCGGGTCGGTCACGATGCGCTCCCTTTCACGCGCCGGGTCGGCGGCGCGGTGAGAGGGTCCTCGGGCCACGGGTGTTTGGGGTAGCGGCCACGGAGTTCGGCGCGTACGGATCGGTAGCCGTCCCGCCAGAACGACGCCAGGTCCGCGGTGACGGCAACCGGCCGGCCCGCTGGGGAGAGCAGATGGACCAGGACCGGCACGCCGGAGATCTCCGGCGTCTCCTGCCGGCCGAACAGCTCCTGCAGCTTCACCGCCAGCACCGGCTGCTCGCCCGAGTAGTCCACGCGGATGTGGGAGCCGCTCGGGACCTCGATGCGTTCGGGAGCGGCCCGCTCCAGGCGCTCGCTCCACGGGATCAGGCGCCGCAGCGCCGAGGCCACGTCGATGCGTTCGAGGTCGGCGCGGCGGCGGGCCCTGGACAGCTCGGGTTCGAGCCACTGGTCGGTCAGGCCGACGAGCGCGTCCATCGAGGGCCACGGCGGGCCGATCGCGCGGTGGCAGAAGGCCAGGCGGTCTCTGAGCTCCCTGGCCGGTTTCGTCCAGGTCAGCACGTCTTCGGTGCGCAGGCCGTACCGGATGGCCGCGCGGACGTCGGCGTCCTTGAGCGGGGCCGAGGAGAGCTCGATCGCGCCCAGGCGCTCGACCCGGCGGGCGGACACGTCGCCGCGGCGCTCGCCCGGCGGGACAACCCAGGCCACCTCGTCCTCCGTGGTGACGGGGTGCGCCAGCCTGGCCGTGGCCTCGTCGATGACGACTGCCTGCCGGACGCGGGCCGACGCCGAACCCGTCGGGCGGTCGGCGACGGCGATGGCCAGCCAGGGAGCCGTGGCCAGCCTCGACCCCTCGGGCAGCTCGGCGCGGGTGCCTGACGCCATCAGGTAGCCGTCGCCGCTCCTGCGCGCCACCCGCTCGGGGAACGCCAGCGCCACCGCCGTCCCCGCCAGCGCGTCATCAGACCCGCCCGTCACGGCCATGGTCTCGCCGCCCGTGGAGGTGCGGCGCAGGCGGGCGGTCTCCTGGCGCCAGCGGGCCGCGTACGGGGTGCCGCCGCGCCGGGCCGTACGCCAGAGCTCCACCAGGTCGTCGCCCGCCTCGCGGGGAGGCTGCTCCGACAGCAGGGCCACCACCTCCGCGGCGCGCGGCCCGAGGTCGAGCAGGGCGCGGGCCAGGCGCGGGTGCACGCCGGCGAGCGCCATCCGTCGTCCCCGGCCGGTCACCCGCCGCCCTTCCACGGCCCCGAGAGCCTCCAGGACGCGGGCGGCGGCGGACATCGCGGCGGCCGGCGGCGGGTCAAGGAGCGCGAGGCCGGACGCGTCCGGCGTGCCCCAGCAGGCCGCCTGCAGCGCGAACCCCGTCAGGTCGGCCAGCACGATCTCCGGCCTGGCGTGGTCGGCGAGGCGTTCGTGGTCGGCCGCCGGCCAGCAACGGTAGACCGCGCCGGGCGCCTCGCGGCCCGCTCGCCCGGCCCGCTGGTTCGCGGACGCCTTCGAGACCCTGACCGTGGTGAGCGAGCCGAGGCCGCGGGCGTGGTCGGTGCGCGGCTCGCGGGCCAGCCCTGAGTCGACCACCACCCGGACGCCGGGGACGGTCAGGCTCGACTCGGCGACCGACGTGGCCAGCACCACCCTCCGGGCCGTGCCGGGCGACAGCACGGCGTCCTGGACGCGGGCCGGAGCCTGGCCGTGCACGTGCAGGACGTCCACGCCGGCCCCCGCCAGCAGCCCGGCGACCTTCGCGATCTCGCCCACGCCGGGCAGGAAGCACAGCACGTCGCCGTCCCGCTCCGCGAGCGCCACGCGCACCGTCGCGGCGACGTGGGACAGCAGGGCGGGATCGACGCGCAGGCCGTGCGGCGGGGTGACCGGGCGCGGCGGCGGCGCCCACACGGTCTCGACCGGGTGCGTGGAGCCGGTGGCCGCGACGACGGGCCCGCCGAGCAGCCGCGACCACGGCCCCGCGTCGGCGGTGGCGGACGTGGCCAGGAGCCGCAGGTCGGGCCGGAGCGTGTCGCGTACGTCGAGGAGGAACGCCAGCGCGGTGTCGGCGTCCAGGTGGCGTTCGTGACACTCGTCGAGCATGACCGCGTCGACCCCGGCCAGTTCCTGGTCCCGCTGGAGGCGCTGGAGGAGCACGCCGGTGGTGACGACCTCGACCATGGGGTTCGCACCCGTGTGGCGCTCGCCGCGGATCGTGTAGCTCGCCCCCATTCGCCTGGCCGCCGCGCGCACGGCCAGGCGTCGCGGCTCGGCCACCAACACCCGCATCCCCGTCTCGGCCAGGGCGAGCGGGACGACCGTCGTCTTGCCGGTGCCGGGCGGGGCGGTGAGGACGGTGGCGCGGTGCCGGTCGAGCGTGCCGAGCAGCTCGGGCAGGACGTGACGGATGGGCAGGTCGGGGCCGTTCATGACGATCGGGTCAGCGCCGGGCCAGGGCGCCGGACGCGGCCAGGACCGAGTCGAGCAGGCCGGGGAAGCGGACGTCGAGGTCGTCGCGGCGCAGGCTCATGTATTTGAGCCGGCCTTCCTGCTTGGTGCAGACCACTCCGGCCTCCCTGAGCGTGCGGTAGTGGTGTGAGGCCGTCGACTTGTGCACGCCGAGGTGGTCGCCGGCGTCGCCGCACGTCATCTCGCCGACCGCGGCCAGGCGGGCGACGATCTCCAGCCGGATGGGGTCGGACAGCGCCCGCAGGACCTCGGTGAGCTCGATGTCCTCCGTCGCGGGGTGCGGAAGCAGGCGCATGTCCTGACCCTACCTCAGTCGCAATGTTTGACAACGATAAAACTATAGGACAGTTTGATGTGCGTCCAACTTTCTTGGGAGGCTCTCTTGGGCACGCGGCTCTATCCGCTGGCTGCCGGAAACTTCGCGATCGGCACTGGCATGTTCGTCACTGCCGGACTGTTGCCGCCCATCTCGGCGGACCTCGAGATCTCCACGGCGGCGGCCGGTCAGCTCATGACCGTGTTCGCGCTGGCGTACGCGGTGCTGTCGCCCCTGCTCGCCGCCGTGACCGCGCGGTTGTCCCGCAGGACGTTGCTGCTGACGGGGATGGGCGTGTTCGTCCTGGGCAACGCGTTGACCGCGCTGGCGCCGACGTACCCGCTGGTCATGGTCACCCGCGTGCTCGCCGCCGCGGGCGCCGCGATGTTCACGCCCACCTCGTCGGCCGTGGCGAGCGCGCTGAGTGCTCCCGAGCGTCGCGGCCGTGCGCTGGCGCTGGTGATGGGCGGGCTGAGCGTGTCGTCCGCGATCGGCGTGCCGCTCGGCACCTGGCTGGGCGGCGCGGCGGACTGGCGGGCCACGCTCTGGCTGGTCACCGGGCTCGGGGTGGTCGGGCTCGCCGGGGTGGCCGCCCTGGTGCCCGACGTCAGGATCCCGGTGTCGGGGCGGCTGAAGGAGCGGTTCGTGCCGCTGGCCGACCGGCGGGTGCTGGCGGTGCTGGGCACGCAGTTGCTGGTGTTCGCCGCCGGGTTCACCGCCTACACTTACATCGGGTCGCTGTTCGACCTGCCGCTGCCGGCCGTGTTGTGGGCGTGGGGGCTCGGCGGCGTCGTCGGCAACCAGCTCGGCGGGCGCCTCACCGACGCGTACGGGCCGCGCCGGATGATCCTGGCCGGGCTGGGCGCGTCCACCGTGTTCCTGGCCCTCGTGCCCGTCGCGAACCTGGCGTTGCCCGTCGCGCTGGTGTGGGCGTTCCTGTGGGGTGCGCTCGGCTGGCTGATCGCGCCCGCCCAGCAGTTCAGGACCGTCGCCGCGCTGCCGGACAACGTCTCGGTCGGGCTGGGCCTGCTGTCGTCGGCGCAGTATTTCGGGTTGTTCGTGGCCGGGCTGGCGGGCGGCGCGGCACTCGGCTGGTACGGCAGGACGGGCGTGATCGTGTTGTCCACCGGGCTGGGGCTGGCGGCACTGCTGTTCACGCTGGCCACCTACAGGAGGGCCGTCGCGGCGCCCGTGATCTCCTCCAGGGAGAGCTCGCCCGTCAGGTAGCGCTGGATGACGGGCGTCACCGTGGCCGCCACCAGGGGGGCGGGCATCGAGGCGAGCGGTTCGACCTTGAGGATGTAGCGCATCATCGCCACGCCGATCATCTGCGAGGCCGCGAACAGCCCGCGGACCTCGGGATGGTCGCGGGACAGACGCCCGGCGAGCGGGGTCAGCAGGTCCTTGCGCATCAGCTCTTTCAGCAGGTCGGCCGCCGCCGGGGTGGCCGCCGCCGCGTGCAGCACGGCCGCGAGCGCGGGGCCGTGCGACGGGTCCTCCCACAACTCCAGGTAGCGCGTGACGAGCCGCTCGGCGAGGTGCTCCTCGTCGCCCTCCATGGCCTCGACCAGCAGTGCGACCGGCAGGCTCTTCTTGATCGCCGCGTCGAAGAGACCGTCCTTGCTGCCGAAGAAGTGCATCACCAGCGCCGGGTCCACGGCCGCCTCGCGGGCCACGCCCCTGATCGTCGTGCCCGGATATCCCCGGGACACGAACGACGCGATCGCCGCCGCCAGGATCGGCTCCCTGGTCTGCGGGTTTCCCGGACGCCTGCCCCGTTCTCCGGCCATGGGGCCATTCAATCAGGGACGCCGCCGGCTCCGCGGTGGCGGTCATGGTGATCTCCACGCTCATGTCGGACCCGCCGGGAATGAGCCTCCTCCTCGGCGGCCCGATCGCCCTCGTGATTTTCGAGGTGGTCACGCGCGAGGTGTGGTGGCAGCGCTGGTGGGGCGCGATCCCGGGCGCGATCGGCGGCCTGGTCTGCTATTTCGAGGGCCGCGCCGCGCTCGCCGACCTCGTCGGCGGCACCTGGGGCCACCCGATCGCGTACGTCCCCGCCTGGACGTTGTTCGCCGCCGTCTTCGCCCTGTGCAGTCGCTATCCCCGCACCCTCAGCCGTTGGCGGGGATCCACCCCAACGTGACCGCCAGGATGACGAAGAACCCCAGGATGATCCGGTAGATCACGAACGGCGTGAAGCGGTGGGTGCTGATGTATCTCAGGAACCAGGCCACGGCCAGATAGCCGACGGCGAACGAGATGATCGTGGCCAGGATGGTGGGCCCCCATGCGGGGGCCGGGCCCTCGCCGATCTCCCGCAGCTCGTACACGCCTGAGGCGAGGACGGCGGGGATCGCCAGCAGGAACGAGTATTTCGCGGCGTCCTCGCGGCGGTAGTCGAGGAGCAGTCCCGCGGTGACCGTGCCGCCCGAGCGGGACACGCCGGGGATCAGGGCGAGCGCCTGGGCGCAGCCGTAGACGAGGGCGTGGGGGAGGCTCAGGTGCTTTTCCAGCGTGAGCTTGTTGCGGGCGGTGCGGTCGGCGAGCCACAGGATGCAGGCGAAGACGATCAGCGTGGTGCCGACCAGCCGCAGGTCGCGGAAGACGGTCTCGATCTGGTCTTTCAGCAGCACGCCGAGGATGCCGATGGGCAGCGAGCCGGCGATGATGTACCACCCCATGCGGGCCGCCCAGTGGCCGCGCAGCTCTTTGACGAACAGGGAGCGCGTCCAGGTGGAGATGATGTCCCAGATCTCCTTGCGGAAATAGATCAGCACGGCCGTCTCCGTGCCGAGCTGGATGACCGCGGTGAACGCCGCGCCCGGATCCCGCCAGCCTGCGAAAGCGGAGACCACACGGATGTGGGCGCTGGAGGAGATCGGCAGGAACTCCGTGAGCCCCTGGATCAGCCCCAGCACCACCGCTTCTAGCCAGCCGATCACGACGAAACCTTCCGAGAAAGCGGGAGTGACGAGGTGAGGTTAGCGGAAACGAGGGCCGAGCAGTTGCTCGCGTAGTGCGCTCAGCTGATGGGAGTGCTCGACCGAGCGGGTCTGGTCGAGGGAGTCGAGCGCCAGCAGCAGCGCGTCAGCCACGATGATGCCGGTCAGGGGCTCGCCGGTGATGCCCGTGGGCGTGTGCGGCGCCGCGAGTGCCGCGTCCACGCGGTCGGCGAACTCGCCTCCGAGCTCGTCGGAGATCAGCACGATGCCCGCGCCCACCGCGTGGGCCCGGTCGATGAGCACCGTGATCTCCTTCAGCCGGCGGCCCGGCTGGAAGATGACCAGCACGTCGCCGTGGCCCAGCGCGAGCAGGTCGTCGGCCAGCGCGAAGCCGGTCGCCGAGGTGGCGCGGGCGCGATGGCCGCGGCGGCCCAGCTTGAGCGCCAGGTGGCGGGCGGCGGGGTCGGAGGCGCCGGTGCCGAAGACGAGCACGCCCGGCGCGTTGACCAGCAGCTCGACCGCCTTCTTGAACGCTTCGGCGTCGAACAGGCGTCGGCAGTGGTCGATGCGTTCGCGGGCCTCGTCGAAGACCCGCTCCCAGATGCCCGACAGGTCCTGCCCGACGTGGCTGATGCGCTGCTTGAGGCGTATGTCGGGGGCCACCGCCGAGGTGAACTCGGCCGCCAGCGCACGTTTCAATCCGGGCAGCCCGCCGAAGCCGAGCCGCTGCATCGTGCGCACGACGGTGGCGTTGCTGGTGCCGGTCGCGGCGCCCAGCTCCTGGGCGCTGGCGAACAGGATCTGCTCGGGCGAGGCGGACACGAGGAACTGGCACACCGCCCGCTCGGCCGGTGACAGCTCGTCCCACAACTGCCTGACCTTGGCTCTGAGCTGCTCGACCGGACCGTGTGTATTTTCCATTACAGCTATTGACTCCTCTGTAGCGATCATTACTCTTTCTTGGAAACGACCGCTACAGACTCGCCGCTTCCTGAAATGAACGTTACAGGCCCGGTCGGTCCAAGGAGCACCATTGAGCCTCACTTCCCTGCCCCTCGTCGAGATCTCCGGCGCTCCGCGCGAGCGGGGACGCCAGTACGGCGAGCAGGCCCGTGATCGCGTCCAGCGTGCGATGACCTACTACGCCGAGGCGTTCGGGCACTCCAGCGGCCTGACATGGGAGCAGGTCGTGCAGCGCGCGGCCCGCTGGGTGGAGCCGAGCAGGGCGTTCGCGCCCGACCTGGTCGAGGAGATGGAGGGCATCGCCGAGGGCGCGGGGGTGGACTTCCTCGACGTCCTGGCGCTCAACGCGCGCGGCGAGATCATCTACGACACCACGTTCAGCTCCATGGAGCCCGACGGGTGCACGTCGTTCGCGCTGATGGGCGAGGCCGCCGGCGACGGCCACGTCTACGCGGGCCAGAACTGGGACTGGCGTGACGGGGTGTCCGGCACGCTGATGGTGCTCAGGGTGGTCCAGCCGGGCAAGCCGACGGCGATCATGCACGTGGAGGCGGGGCAGGTCGGGCGGCAGGGGGCCAACTCGGCGGGCATCGCGCTCAACGCCAACGGGCTCGGAGGACGCTTCGACGACTCGGTGGGCGTGCCGCAGACGCTGATCAGGCGCAGGGTGCTCGACAGCGACAACCTCAATTCCGCGCTGGAGGCGCTGACCAAGTCGCGGGCCCACATCGCGAGCAACGCGCTCGTCACCCATCGCGAGGGCTTCGCGATCGACCTGGAGACCACCCCGGGTGCGGTCGGCTGGATGTACCCGACCGACGGGCTGCTCGTCCACGGCAACCACTACCAGGCGTTCGTGCCGCCGCAACTGGCCGCCTCCTACCGGCCGGGCTCGGCCGACTCGCTGTTCCGGGTGCCGAGAGCCGAAGGCGGGCTGCGGGCCGTGGCCGAGGCGTCCGGCACCGACGAGGCACGCAAGCGCATCAGGCTCGCCATGTCCGACCACCTCGGCTACCCCGAGTCCCTCTGCACCCACCCCGACCTCGCCCAGCCCGCCGTGAAACGGTGGGCGACCCTGCTGTCGAGCTGTGTCGACCTCACCACCGGCGACTACCTGATCGCGGCGGGCACGCCCTGCGACCACGAGTACGAGCGCGTGCCCTGGAACCTCTACGACGGACCGCATGGAGAAGTGACCCCGTGAAGAAGACGCTCGCCCTCCTAGGGCTCATCGGTCTCACCGCGGCCTGCGGCGGCCCCGCCGCGACCACCAAGCCACCCGACCCGGCCAAGCTCACCCTGGTCGACCGCACGGCCAAGGCGGCGGGCCCGCTCGACTCCGCCGTCTGGCTGATCGACGAGGAGCCGGGCACCCTCGACCTCGACACCGACGGCGGCACCAACAACCGCACGATCATGGCGAACGTCTGCGAGCGCCTCATGCAGACCCAGCCCGACATGACGGTCAAACCCTGGCTGGCGGAGAAGGCCGAGCGGCCCGACCCCAAGACCATGGTGCTCACGCTGCGCCAGGACGCCACGTTCCACGACGGCTCGCCGGTCACCGCCGACGACGTCGTGTGGAGTCTCAAGCGGCACGCCGGCGAGGGCATGGACGAGTCCGACGAGTTCGAGGACGTCGAATCCGTCAGCAAGACCGGCGACCACGAGGTCACGATCGCGTTCAAGAAGCCCAACGCGCTGTTCGACCAGGCCATCGCGGGCGGTGCCGGCATCGTGCTGAACAAGGAGGCCGTCGAGAAGCAGGGCGAGGAGTTCGGCACGCCGGGCCACGACGACGCCTGCAGCGGGCCGTACGAGGTGGAGGAGTGGAAGTCGGGCAGCCACCTCACGATCACCCGCCACGACGCGTACTGGAACAAGGACGTCAAGCCGCTCACCAAGAGCATCACCTTCAAGTGGGCCGAAGACACGGCTCTGGTCAACAGCCTGGTCACCGGCGAGGCGCAGGGGGCCTATCTGTCCGACACGGGGCCCGCGGTCGCTCTGCAGGCCAACCAGGCGGTCACCGTCTCCTACGGGGCCACCACGCGGGTGTACGTGTTGTTGCCCACCGACCGTGGCGTGATGAAGGATCCGAAGATCCGCCGGGCGATGTCGCTGGCCATCGACCGCGCGGGCATCGCCAAGTCGGGCTTCGCCGGGCTGGCCAGGCCGTGGAAGGTGCCGGTCGGGGCCGGCGCCTGGTCGTACGAGAAGGAGGCGTTCCAGGCGGCCTACGACCAGCTCCAGGGCGCGCCGGACCAGCCACGGCTCGACGAGGCCAAGAAGCTCGTGCAGGAGGCGGGCTCACCCAAGGAGCCGATCATCGTGGCCACCAACGGCGAGCAGTCCCGCACGGTCATCGCCAACGCGGTGGTCGACGCGGCCAAGAAGATCGGGCTCACCGCGCAGATCAAGACCGTGCCCGCGTCCGAGTTCGGTAGCTTCTACACCGACAAGTCGCTGCGCGCCCAGGTCGATTTGGTGCCCGACGACTGGTACATCACCAAGTCCGACCCGATCGGCTTCTACGACAACGGGCTGACCGGTTCGGCGAACAACTGGGTCAAGTTCAGCTCGCCCGAGTACGACGAACTCGTGGCCAGGGCGCTGGAGACCACCGACGACGCGGCCCGCGCCAAGGACATCATCGAGCTGCAGCGCCGCTTCACCGCCGACATGGTGTGGATCTCGCTGGTCGAGGTGCCCAACGCGGTCGTGCTCGGTGGCAAGGTCACCGGACCGCCCGCCTCCCAGGTGCACATGAGCTACCCGTGGGCGGCCGACCTCGGGGCCAAGGGCTGAGCCGTGGCGGTCCGCAAGCTGGCCGGGCTGGTCGCCACCCTGCTCGCCACCTCGTTCGTGATCTTCGGGGCGTCGTACGCGGCGCCCGGTGACCCGGTCACGTTCCTGGCGGGCGGCAAGGAGAACCTGACACCCGAATACCTGGCCGCCATCCGCGCTCAATACCACCTGGACGACCCGTTCCTGGTGCAGTACGCGCGGTGGCTGGGCGACGCCGTGACCGGCGACCTCGGGCGCTCGATGCAGTACAACGACCAGGTCTTCGACCTGATGCTGGCCCGGCTGCCGAGCACGCTCGGGCTGGTGGCGTACGCGTCGGTGTTGTTCGTGGTGTTCGGCGTCGCCCTCGGGGTGCTGGCGGCGGTCCGCGGCGGCCGCACCGACTCCGCCGTCGTCGCCGGCACCACGCTGGCCACCTCGGTGCCGTCGTTCGTCACCGCCGCCGTGCTGATCTCGCTGTTCGGCGTGCAACTCGGCTGGTTCCCCGTCATGGGCGGCGGGTCGCTGTGGCACCTGACGCTGCCCGCCGTGACGCTCGCGCTGGGCGCGCTGGCCATCATCAGCCGGGTGACCAGGCAGGCCATGGTCGAGCAGCGCGAGCTCGACCACGTGACCGTGGCCCGCGCGTCGGGGCTGGCCGAGCGGCTGATCGTCACCAGGCACGTCCTCCGCGGCGCGCTCGGCCCGATCGTGACCATGTGCGGGCTGGTCACCGCCGGCATGCTGGCGGGCACCGTGGTCGTCGAGACCGCGTTCAGCCTCAACGGGATCGGCTCGCTCCTGGTCAAGGCGATCAACACGCACGACTTCCCCGTGACCCAGGCGGTGATGTTGTTCATGGTCGCCGCGTACATCGTGGTGACCATACTCGTCGAGCTGCTGCAGCCGCTCATCGACCCCAGGGTGCGGAGGCGGGCATGACCACCGTCGTCTCCACGCTCTCGCCCGGGCCCGCGCGGCCCCTCGGCTACTGGCTGGCCTGCGCCTTCCTCGGGGTGGTCGTCGCGGCGGCGCTGCTGGCGCCGCTGGTGGCGCCGTACGAGCCCGACGGGGTCGACTTCGCCGCCACGCTCGCGCCGATGTCGCCCGGGCATCCGCTGGGCGCCGACCAGTCGGGCCGCGACCTGCTCACCAGAGTCATGTACGGCGCCCGCACCTCGCTCATCGGCCCGCTGCTGCTGCTCGCCATCGCCTCGGTCCTCGGCGTCGCGCTCGGCACGCTGGCCGCCTGGCACCGTGGCTGGGTCGACACCATCGTGGCCAGGCTGACCGACGTCATGTACGCCTTCCCCGGGCTGCTGTTCGTCGTGCTGATCGTGGCCGTGTTCGGCAACGGGATGACCACGGCCGTCATCGCGCTCGGCCTGGCCTACACGCCGACGATCGCCCGTTACACCAGGAGCGTCGCGCTGGGCGAGTGCGCCAAGCCGTACATCGACGCCTACCGGGTGCAGGGCATGGGCGGCTTCACGATCTGCGTGCGGCACCTGGCGCCCAACATGGCGCGCTCGATCGTCGGCTACCTGGTCGTGTTGTTCGGAGAGGGGCTGATGAGCCTGGCCACGCTGAGCTTCCTCGGGTTCGGGGCGCAGCCGCCGTCCTCCGACTGGGGGCTGATGGTCAAGGAGGGGCAGCCGGCGATCGTGCAGGGCGCGTTCCTGCCAGTGCTGGTGCCGGGCGCGGCCATCGCGCTCGTGGTCGTGTCGTTCAACGTGATCGGCGTGCGCCTGGCCGACCGCATGGGCGTGAGGGGGACGTGATGGTGCTTTCCGTCGAAGGGCTGACGATCGAGGCGGGCGGACGGCGGCCGATCCTCAGCGACGTCTCGCTCACCGTCGGCCGGGGCGAGATCGTGGGCCTGGTCGGCGAGTCCGGCTCCGGCAAGTCCACCCTCGCCCGCTCGGTGCTGCGCCTGCTGCCCCAGCACGCGACGGTGTCGGGGCGGGTGCTGGTCGCGGGCGACGACGTGCTCACGATGGACCCGGACGCGCTGCGCGACCTGCGCGCCACCCAGGTGTCGATGATCTACCAGGACCCGCGCTCGTCGCTCAACCCGGTCCGCAGGATCGGCGACTTCCTCACCGAGCGCATGGTGCTCACGCTGGGCCGGCCCAAGTCCGAGGCCCGCGCGCGGGCGCTGGAGCTGCTGGCCGCGGCCGGCCTGCGCGAGCCAGAACGGCACATGCGGAAGTACCCGCACGAGCTGTCGGGCGGCATGTTGCAGCGTGTGGTCATCGCCGCCGCGCTGGCCGCCGACCCGGCGCTGCTCCTGGCCGACGAGGCGACCAGCGCGCTCGACGTCACCACCCAGGCCGAGACGCTCGCGCTGCTGCGGCGGGTGCAGGCCGAACGCGAACTCGGCATGGTGTTCATCACCCACGACCTGCACCTGGCCGCCGCCTTCTGCGACCGGGTGCACGTGCTGTACGCGGGCACGATGGTCGAGTCGCGGCCGGCCAAGGAACTGTTCGAGGACCCGCGCCACCCGTACACCGCGGGGCTGCTGGCCTGCACGCCCGAGCTCGACGACCCCCGCCCGATCCGCCCGATCCCCGGCCGGCCGCCCTCGCTGGACGACGCGTTCACCGGCTGCCCCTTCGCACCCCGGTGCCCGCACGCAACCGACGCCTGCGAGCAGTGGCGGCCGCAGCCCGTGACCGTGTCCGGCGGCTCGGCCGCCTGCCGCCTGGTGGAGGTCTGACATGCTCGCCGTACACGCCCTGTGCAAGTCGTTCGACGGCGCGGTGGCCGCCGCCGACATCTCCTTCGAGCTGGCCGCGGGCGGCTCGCTCGGACTGGTGGGGGAGTCGGGGTCGGGCAAGACCACGATCGCCCGCATGCTCGTCGGCCTGGTCACCCCCGACTCGGGCACGATCACCGTGGACGGCAGGGCCCGCACCGTCAGGGAGCGCGGCAGGGCCGCCAGGCTGCGCAGGGCCCGCGAGATCCAGATGGTGTTCCAGGACCCGTACATCTCGCTCGATCCCCGGCTCACCGCGGCCGGGTGCCTGCGCACCGCGCTCAGGCTGCATGGCAAGGACCGCGCACGCGCCGGCGAGCTGCTCGACCAGGTCGGGCTGGGCGCCCGCGAGGCCGAGGCGCGGCCCCACCAGCTCAGCGGCGGGCAGCGCCAGCGCCTGGCCATCGCCAGGGCCCTGGCGGTCGAGCCGTCGGTGCTGGTGCTGGACGAGGCGGTGGCCGCGCTGGACGTGTCGATCCAGGCGCAGATCCTCGAACTCCTCGCCCAGGTGCGCCGCGACTCGGGCGTCGCCCTGCTGTTCGTCAGCCACGATCTGGCCGTGGTGCGCCACCTCTGCGACGACACGCTCGTCCTGCACCGGGGGGTGGTGGTCGAGCACGGGCCGGTCGCGCGGGTGCTGGCCGAGCCCGAACACCCCTACACCCGGCTGCTGCTCGACTCGGTGCCCAGGCCCGGTTGGGAGCCCGCCAAGGTCGTCCGCTAGACCCGCCATGCCGCGGCGTTCGCCGTGGCGAAGTCCGTGAAGTCCCTCGCGGGCCGGCCGAGCGCCTGCCTGATCCCGTCGGCCAGGGAGGCGTTGCGGCCGTCCAGGACCTCGGTGAACAACGCGGCCATCCCCTCGGCCTCCTCCCGGGGCAGGCCCTGGGCGACGGCCGCGGCCAGATAGTCGGCGCGGGTCACCCGGACGAACGAGATCTCCCTGCCGGTGGCCTTCGACAACTCGGCCGCCGCCTCCGCGAACGTCAGCGTTCTCGGCCCCGTCAGCTCGTACACCCGGCCCGCGTTCCCCTCCTGGGTGAGCGCGGCCGCGGCCACGTCCGCGATGTCCTCGACGTCCACGAACGGCTCCGGCACGTCCGCCGCCGGCAGCGCGATGACGCCGTCGAGCACCTGCCCGAGCAGGAAGTCCTCGCTGAAGTTCTGCATGAACCAGCTGCAGCGGAGCACCGTCCACTCCATGCCCGACTCCTCGACGGTCCGCTCGCTCGCCTGCGCCGCGGGCTCGCCCCTGCCGGACAGCAGGACCACGCGCCGCACGCCCCCGCGCGCGGCGAGCTCGGTGAAGGCCTTGATGTCGTCGTAGGCGCCCGGGAAGGTCAGGTCGGGATAGTAGGAGAGGTAGACGGCCGTGACGCCGTCGAGCGCGGCCGGCCACGTCGAGCGGTCGTGCCAGTCGAAGTTGGGTACGGCGGAGCGCGACCCGATCCGGACGGGCCGGTCGAGAGCGGCGAGCCTGTCGGCCAGCCGGCGGCCGGTCTTGCCCGTGCCGCCCAATACCAGAATTGTCATGCTTCTAATAAGCGGCCATATACATAAGACTCTCCATGGTTGAGAAGCGCAATCCCATATGCGATCGTCTACCCCATGGACCAGCTCGCGGCGCTCCTCGACGGCCCGCGTGCCCGCGGCGCCTTCCTGCTCCGCTCGGTCCTCGATCCGCCCTGGTCGCTGCGCATCCAGGACGAGGCCCCGCTGTCGGTGATCGCGCAGGTGTCGGGCGAGTCGTGGATCGTGTTCGACGGGCGCGCCCCGGTGCGCCTGCTGCCGGGCGAGGTCGCGGTCACCCGCGGGCCGGAGCCGTACACCGTGGCCGACCACCCCGCCACCGAGCCGCAGGTCGTCATCCACCCCGGCCAGCACTGTGCCTCTCTCGACGGAGAGTCCCTCTTCGAGGCGATGGGCCTGGGCGTGCGCACGTGGGGCAACAACCCCGACGGCGGCACCGTCCTGCTGACCGGGACCTACAACCTGGAGGGCGCGGTCAGCAGAAGGCTGCTCGAAGCGCTGCCCCTGCTGATCGTGCAGCCCGGCGGCCCGATCATCCCGCTGCTCACCGACGAGATCGTCAAGGACGAGCCCGGCCAGGAGGCGGTGCTCGACCGGCTGCTCGACCTGCTGCTCATCGCGGTGCTGCGGGCGTGGTTCGCCACCCACGAGGCGCCCGGCTGGTTCCGCGCCATGGGCGACCCGGTGGTGGGCCGGGCCATGCGGATGATGCACAACAACCCCGCCCATCCCTGGACGGTGGCCGCGCTGGCCGCCGAGGTGGGCGTGTCCAGGGCGTCGCTGGCCAGGCGCTTCACCGAGCTGGTCGGCGAGCCGCCGATGGCCTTCCTCACCGGCTGGCGGCTGGCCCTGGCCGCCGACCTGCTGCGCGAGCCCGACGCCACGATCGGCTCGGTCGCCAGGAAGGTCGGCTACGGCAGCCCGTTCGCGCTGAGCGCGGCGTTCAAACGTGTCCACGGCGTCAGCCCGCAGGAACATCGGGCCGGGGCCCTGCAGTGAAACCGCTGCTGCTGCTCGACGTCGACGGCGTGCTCAACCCGATGGGCCGGCCGACGCCCGACTACCGGCGCTACCGGTGCACGATCGGCGGCGAGGTCTACACCGTGCACCTCAACCCCAGGCACGGTCGCAGGCTGCTCGACCTGGCCATCGCCACCGGGTCCGAGCTGGTCTGGGCGACCACGTGGGAGCAGTACGCCAACGACTGGATCGCGCCCAGGATCGGCCTGCCCTCGCTCCCCGTCATCCCGCTGACCTCCGACCCCCCGAGCGAGCACGGCGAGATGTTCAAGACCCCGCACGTGGCCGCCTACGCCGGCCGGCGGCCGTTCGTGTGGTTCGACGACCAGGTGTGGGCAGAGGATGAGGAATATCTCAGGGTGCGTCAGGGACTGGCCGATTTCCTGCTCATCCATGTGGACCCGATGCGGGGCCTGACCAGCCGACATCTGGGCATGGCCCACGAGTGGCTGACCCTTACAGGGTTTTCTCAGGGTTCCTGACGGGAGCCCGTCGGGCCGATCGGTCGTTGTACGGGTAAGTCGTAACCACACGGAGGCACAGCATGTACCGCTCAAGAGAGCACAGGATTCTGGCCGGCGTCTGCGGCGGTCTCGCCGACAAGATGGGCCTTCCTCCCACCCTCGTCCGGATCCTCTGGCTGCTGCTCTCGCTCATCCCGGGGCCGCTCTGGGTGGTCTACGTGGCGATGTGGATCCTCGTTCCCGAGGAGCCGAAGGGCTACCGGGCGGCTTAAGCGCAGACGACCCCGGCTCACTGTCCGATGCCCGGCTGGACGGTGGGCCGGTGGGAGCCGCTGCGGCCGGGGATCTTCTCGAGGCCGTCGAGTATCAGGTCGAGCCCGAAGTCGAACTCGTCCGCGTACGCGTAGCCCGGCTGAAGGGCGTGGTCCGCGACCATCTCGGCGAGGTGCGGATAGACGCCCGCGGGCATCAGCTCGACGATCGTCTCCGCCACGTCCCCGAGCTCTTCGGGCGTGCTGAACGGCAGGCTCGACTCCTGCAGGACGAACCCGTAGACGTAGCTGTCGAGGGCGGAGAACGCGTGAGCCGCCATCGCGATCGAGAAGCCCGCCGCGCGCAGCGTCCCGATCACCGAGTCGTGGTGCCGCAACGTCGCGGGGCCGGGATTTCGCCGTGAGTCCATCAGGCCCAGGGCCCAGGGGTGACGCGAGAGCACGTGGCGCGCGGAGACCGCGCGCCGGCGCATGGCGGTCCTCCAGCCGACATCGCCGGCGGGCAACTCGATCTCGCTGAAGACCAGATCGACGATTCCGTCCAGGATCTCGTCCTTGTTGGCCACGTGGTGATAGAGCGACATGGCCTCGACCTTGAGGTGCTCGGCCCGGCGGCTCGCGGGTGGGCATCGTTCTGAGGGCGGCGCCGTGTCCGCGGGAAAGGGGAGGTCATGGACGCACGCCAAGGATCTGCGGGCGCCGGCGACAGGCGCACCATGAAGGTCTGCGTCGTCGGTGCTTCCGGGAAGCTCGGACGCTACATGGTCCGGCACGCCCTGGACCGCGGCTACGAAGTGGTGGGCGTGTGCCGCGAGCGGAGCGTCGGGAAACTCGGGGAGTTCGCGGGGCGCATCACCGTCGTCCCAGGAGCGACGGACGACCGCGAGGTCATCAGGCGCGCGGTCGCCGGGTGCGACGGGGTGCTGACGGTGCTGGTTCCCTGGGGGGTCAAGGGATACTCGGCCGGGACCGCCCAGGCGGTCATGGACCACGCGCCCGCGGCGGCGCGGCTGGTCTTCTCGTGCGGGTGGCACATCACGCGCGACGGGCAGGACGTGTACGGGCTCAGGTTCCGGGCGTTCGTCAAGATCTTCGGCCGGCTCGCCCGGCTGGTTCGCGCCGTGGACATCAACGACCAGGTGGAGGCGTGCCGCCGGGTGTTCGCCAGTAACACCCGCTGGACCGTCGTGCGGGGCAGCGACCTGGAAGAGGGCGAGAGCCAGGGACTGCCGGTGTGGAGCCGGCATGTCGGTGACCCGATCCTCAAGAGCAACCTCACCCGCCGGGTGGACTTCGCCCTGTTCATGGTGGAGGCGCTCGTCAACGACGAACTGGTCCACGAGGCACCGGCGATCGTCGGCTGCCGGACGCCCTCGGCGCGTGCGTACGCAGCCGGCCTGACCCGCCCGCCCGCGTGACCCCGTGCGCCGGCGGCCCGGCTCCGCTCTCCGTGCCCAGGTCGGCCCGGTAGGTGTGGGCCGAGTCGAGAACCGCGACGAACACCTCGGCCACCAGGTCGGCGACCGTGTGCGGGTCGTCGACGCGGCGGGCGAGAAAGCGGGTGACCGCATCGACATGTCGCCGGTAGAAGGCCTCGAAAGCCACAGGATCTGTGGCGATCTTCGGCTGTTTGCGACGCACCGGCCATGCTCCCTTCGTCGATTGACACCCCTGCTTGGTGAGAAGCGGCCAAAGGGTTACAAGGATGGACGATCGGGGGCGTGCTGTGTGGCTTCGGCGGCGGCATATCCTCGAAGTCATGAGGGCAAGGCCGCTGACGCTCATCGAGGATGAGCTCGTCGACTACGACAAGGCTATGGAGCGCATGACCGACCTGGTCGGGCAGCGCCAGCGGGACGAACGACCGGACACGCTCTGGTTGCTGAGCCACCCCTCCGTCTACACGGTCGGCCGCCGCACCCCGCTCGACCACCTGCCCGACCCGACGCGCGGCATCCCCGTGGTCGAGACCGGGCGTGGCGGGCAGCTCACCTACCACGGGCCCGGCCAGCTCGTCGGCTACCTGATCGTCAAGCTCGACGACGACCAGGGCATCGTCGACTACGTCCGCGAGGTGGAGCTGCGGATGGTGGAGGCGCTGGGCAAGCTGGGCCTGCCGGCCGAGCGCCGTGACACGCCGCCCGGCTCCGAGCTGCTCACCGGCGTCTGGACGGCCGAGACCGGCCGCAAGGTCGTCTCCATCGGGATGCGGCAGAGCCGGGGCGTCACCAGCCACGGGTTCGCGCTCAACGTCGACGGCGACCTGTCGCCGTGGAACTGGGCGATCGCCTGCGGGATGCCCGACGTCGACATGACCTCGCTCAAGCGCGAGCTGGGTGCCGCCTCGATGGGCGACGTCCGCGCGGCCGTGGCCACCGCCTTCGAAGCCTCCTGACCGGGGTCAGGCGCGCGGAAACACCTGCACGTCGGCGTTGTGCCCGCTTCCGACCAGCTTGCCGTCACAGGTGAAAAGGGGAGCCTCCAGTGCCTCGGCCAGCGCGAGATAAGAGGCGTCGTACGCGGTGTAGTTGTGCCGCAGCTCCCAAATCCGATCCGCGACACCCCTGATCTCGTAACGGGAGACGCTGAGGGCGAGATAGTCGGCCCGCGCCTGCTCTGCTGCGATCGTGGTCAGCTTGCCGCCCAGTGCCAGTCCCCGGAGAGTCGAAAGCACCTCCACATCGAGCAGGTGTGGAGCATGGACGCTTGCTTGAAGGGCGTCAAGCAACTCCATGCTCGCCTCGCGGCCGGTCAGTGCCTCGATCATCGCTGATGAGTCAATGACGATCACCGCCTGCCCTCCGCGACGGCTTCGAGAATGTCGGCGGTCGAAGGCCCTTGAGAGCGATCTCGCGCCTTCAGGCGCTTGACTATCTCGGCGTTGGTCGGACGGGCGGCGATATCGGCCAGCTCTCTGGCAACGTAGGCCGACAGAGACATGCCGGCTTCGGCCGCACGCTTTTTCAACGACTCGGCGACCGGCTCGGGGACATCGCGGATGTAGAGCGTTGCCATGCACACATGCTAGCAGAATGCAAGCAGGTGGGTACGGCCCGCGCGAGCCGTACCCACGGTGAGCGTCAGGGGGTGGGGACCTCGTCGTCGACCGTGCGGCGGGGGCCGGTGAACCAGTGGCGGGCCGACAACATCCACCACAGCGCGATGCCGATCAGCACCACCCCCACCGCGATCGGCGCGTAGTTGACGGACGTCCAGGTGAAGTCCGGGTTGCCGGGCACGCCCTCGGGCGAGAACGGCATGACGAAGTAGATCGACACGATCACGATCTCGACGCAGGCGATCCAGCACAGGGCTTTGTACTTCTTGCCGAGCGTCCACGGGCCGGGGGTGAAGGCGTCGCCCATGCGCAGGCGGAGCCAGATCGGGATGAGGAACGCCAGGTAGAGCCCGATGACGGCGATCGACACGACCGCGTAGAACGCGACCGGCGTGGTCAGGCCGGGAGGGGCGTAGAGGGCGGGCAGGGTGATCAGCGCCGCGGTGACGCAGCCGCCGAGGATGGCGTTGACCGGGGTGCGGTTGCGGTCGACCCGCGACCACAGCCGCCAGCCGGGGATCGCGCCGTCACGCGCGAACGCGTACGTCATCCGCGACATCGACGTCACGCAGCTCATCCCGCAGAAGAACTGGCCGACCGTGGAGATCGCGAAGATCGCGGTGGCCAGCGGGGACGACAGTGCCGTTTCGAAGATGGCGCCGACGAAGCCGCCCTGGGCGTTGAGCTCGTCCACGTTCGTCGCGGCGAACAGGAACGACAGCAGCAGGATCCACCCGCCGATGGCCGAGTAGAAGATCGACCGCCACAGCCCGCGGGCCGCGCTCTTGGCCGCGCCCTGCGTCTCCTCCGACACGTGCGCGCAGGCGTCGAATCCGGTGATCGTGTACTGGGTGAGCAGGAAGCCGAGCGGCAGCACGTACAGCCAGAAGGGCAGCCCTTCCGAGCCGACGCCGAAGCCGGAGTTGTTGTTCGTGCCGCCGAAGACGAAGCCGAGCGACTGGTGGTCGTCCGGCGCGAAGATCAGGATGGCGACGACGATCGCGGCGCCCGCGACGTGCCACCAGACCGAGACGTTCTGCAGCAGCGAGATGAGCCGGTGGCTGTAGATGTTGATGAGGGCGTGCAGCGCGAGGACGATCACGAACAGCAGGAACGCCTGCGGGAGCGTGCCCTCCCATGCTCCGCCGGTCAGCCGGTTGATGGTGATGTTGAGGAACGTCGCGCAGCCGTAGTCGACGGACGCGGTGACGGCGATGAGGCCGATCAGGTTGAGCCACCCGGTGAACCAGCCGTGGATCGGCTTGCCCAGCTTGGCGGCCCACCAGTAGATTCCGCCCGCCGTCGGGTACGCCGACACCAGCTCGGACATGCAGAAGCCGATGATCAGGATGAACATGGAGATCAGCGGCCAGCCCCAGGAGATGGCGATGGGGCCGCCGTTGTTCCAGGCCTGTCCGAAGGTGGTGAAACAGCCGGCGAGGATGGAGATGATCGAGAACGAGATGGCGAAGTTCGAGAATCCGCTCCAGGTGCGGGCCAGTTCCTGCTTGTAGCCGAGTTCGGCGAGTCGCCTGGAATCCTCTTCAGTGGTCACTGAGGTCTCCCTGAGGGCACGGAGGACGCTCCATTTGGTCTACATCTAGACCATTTCTCTCCAGGGGACAAGGAGTTACGGCTGGGTTTCGATCTCGTCATTCCACGCCGGAGGGAGGGCGCCAGGTCGGCGCCCTCCCTCCGCGTCGGTTCCGCGCCCCTACCCGAACGCGTCGGTCGCGGCCTGGCAGAAAGCCTTCAGGTCGTCCGGCTTGCGGCTGGTGACCAGCGTGTTCGGCCCGTCGGTGCACACCATGACCTCCTGGTCCACCCATGTGGCGCCGGCGTTGCGCAGGTCCGTTTGCAGGCTCGGCCAGGAGGTCAGCCTGCGGCCGCGTACGACGTCCGCCTCGACCAGGGTCCACGGCGCGTGGCAGATCGACGCCACCGGCTTGCCCGTGTCGAAGAACGACCGTACGAACTGCACGGCCTGCGGCACCGTACGCAGGAAGTCGGGGTTCGCCACGCCGCCGGGGAGCACGAGGCCGTCGAAGGATCCCACGTCGACGTTGTCCACCGTGTCGTCCACGGCGAACGTGTCGGCCTTGTCCAGGTGGTTGAACGCCTGGATCTGGCCGGACGCGGTGGAGATCAGCCTGGGCGTGCCGCCCGCCTGCTTGACCGCCTTCCATGGCTGGGTGAGCTCGACCTGCTCGACTCCCTCAGGAGCGACGAGGAACGCGATGGTCTTGCCCTGCATCATGCGATCTCCTCCTTGGTTTCGGCTGTTTCCCGCCCCCTATCCGATGGGTTCGGATGTATGCGCCCTTACGGACAAGGGGTATGCGGAGGGATGCCAGGTCACAGGTGTGCCAAGCGGGCTGAAAATTTACACCGCCGAATGAAACGAGAATGAAACAATTTTCCGGCACGCGTTGACACACGGTCTCCGTATGGTGTGCCTTTCTCTACACAGGAACCCCCCGCCTGAAGGTGAGGCACGTATGAGGAAATGGTTCGCACGCCTGGCTGCGCTGGGCGTCGCGCTCTTAGTAGCAGGTCAGGGTACGACAACGGCCCTTGCTCAGGAACCGACGGCGGGGAAGAAGATCGTTCGCGTCGGCGCCACGCAGTCCATGGACTCCATGAACCCGTTCCTGGCGGTCCGTCTGGTCTCCACGTCGATCCACCGCTGGATGTACGGCTTCCTCACGGTCCCCGACTCCAAGACGCTCCAGCCCAGCCCCGACCTGGCCGAGTCGTGGTCGGCGTCGGAGGACGGCCGCACGTGGACGTTCACGATCCGTGAGGCCAAGTGGTCCGACGGGCAGCCGATCACGGCCGAGGACGCCGCCTTCACGTTCAACAAGATCATGACGGACGAGGCGGCCAAGACGGCCAACGGCCCGGCCGTGGAGAACTTCGAGAGCGTCACGGCCAACGGCCAGGAGCTGACGATCAAGCTCAAGTCGCCGCAGGCGTCCATGCTGGAGAACCCGGTCCCGATCGTGCCCAAGCACGTCTGGGAGTCGGTCACCGACATGGCCAACCACGACGCCGAGACGTACCCCACGGTGAGCAGCGGCCCGTACTTCGCGGTCGAGCACAAGAAGGACCAGTACGTCAAGCTGCAGGCCAACCCCAACTACTGGCGGGGCAAGGCCAAGGTCGACGAGCTGCAGGTCATCTTCTACGACAACCCGCAGGCCGCGATCGCCGCGCTGCAGAAGGGCGAGATCGACCTGATCGGCCGGCTGGACCCGCCGGAGTTCAAGGCCATCCAGAACGACCCCAACATTGAGGCATGGAACACCGACGGCCGTCGGGCGAGCTACCTGCAGATCAACCACGGCGCCACCACCACCGACGACAAGCCCCTCGGCGACGGCCACCCCGCGCTGAAGGACGTCAAGGTGCGCCAGGCGCTGCACTACGCGATCGACAAGCAGAAGCTGGTCGACGAGGTGTGGGACGGCCTGGCCAAGCCCGCCCACGGCTCGATCGTGCCGCCGATGTACCAAGACTTCTTCTGGGAGGCCACCGGCGACACCAAGGTCACCTACGACCCGGCCAAGGCCAACCAGATCCTCGACGACGCCGGCTACGAGAAGGGCCCCGACGGCGTCCGCACGATGCCCGACGGTGACCGCAAGCTGGAGTTCCGCTTCAGCATCCACACCGACACCCCGCTCGAGGACAAGCTCGCCGAATACCTGACCGGCTTCTTCAAGGAGATCGGCATCACGCTGACCACCAAGAAGCTCGAATCCAGCAAGTTCACGGAGGAGACGGGCTACACCGGCCTGTTCGACATCGCGATCAGCGGCTGGTCGGTCAACCCCGACCCCGAGGAGGTGCTGGCCACGCACCTGTGCTCGCGCCGGCCCACCAAGGACGGCGAGGGCGGCGGCACCGAGTCGTTCTACTGTGACGAGACCTTCGAGAAGCTCTACAAGGACCAGCTGAAGGAGCTCGACCGGCCCAAGCGCGCCGAGATCATCAAGCAGATGCAGGAGCGCCTCTACACCGACGCTCCCGTCATCGCGATCTACTACACGAACGACCTCGAGGGCTACCGCAAGGACCGCATCACCAGCATCACCCCGATCCCCGAGAACAAGGGCCTGCTGTACGGCGGCAGCGGCTACTGGCCGTTCTACACCGTCGACGTCAAGGCCGCGGGGGCGAGCGGAACGAGCGGCGACGGCGGCGGTTCAAACACCGGCCTCATCGCCGGTATCGTCGGCGCCGTGGTGGTCATCGGACTGGGCGGATTCCTCCTGAGCAGGCGGCGCAAGAGCGTCGCAGACGAGCGCGAATGACCACTCCGCTCGAAGCGGCAGAGCCCGCCGCCGCGCAGGCGGCGGGCCCTGGTGACGGGCGTTCCACCCGCAGCGGCACGCTGCGCTACGCGCTGTCGAAGGCCGGTGGGGCGCTGTTCAGCATCGCCATGGTGATCGTCGGCACGTTCTTCCTGTTCCGGATGTTGCCCGGCGACCCCGTGCGCAGCCTGGCGCAGGGCCGCAACATGACCCCGGCACAACTCGACCTCGAGCGCAGCCGCCTCGGCCTGGACAAGCCGCTGATCCAGCAGTTCTTCGACTTCGTCGGCGACACCCTCCGCCTCGACCTCGGCATGTCGTACGAGTACAAGCGGCCCGTCCTCGACCTGATCGGCGAGCGGCTCGGCCCGACCCTGCTGCTCGCGGGAACGGGCCTGGTCATCGCGGTCAGCCTCGGCATCTGGCAGGGCACGCGGGCCGGCTGGCGCAGCGGCAGCCCGTTCGACCGCTTCTCCACCGGCACGTCGCTGCTGCTGTGGTCGGTGCCGACGTTCTGGCTCGGGCTGCTGCTCATGATGGTCTTCGGGGTGGGCATCGGGCCGATCCCCGGCATCTTCCCGTTCCGTGGCATCGAGAGCGTGGACGCGCCCGACGGGTTCGCCTACGTGCTCGACGTGGCCTCCCACATGGTGCTCCCGTGCCTGACGCTGGTCGCCGTGGTCTACGCCCAATACCTCCTGGTCATGCGCTCGTCGCTGCTGGAGGAGGTCAGCCAGGACTACGTGACCGTGGCCAGGGCCAAAGGGCTGCGCGACGACGACGTACGCCGCCGCCACGCCGTGCCCAACGCCCTGCTGCCCACGGTGACGCTGGTGTTCATGCGCGTCGGGTTCGTGGTCGGCGGCGCGGTCACCGTCGAGACGATCTACACCTGGCCGGGGCTCGGCCAGCTGTTCTACGAAGCGATCAGCGTGCCCGACTTCACGCTCATGCAGGGCACGTTCCTGCTGATCACGGTGGCGGTGATCGTCATGAACACGCTGGCCGACGTGGTCTACCACATGCTCGACCCGAGAGTGAGGTCGGCATGACCACTGTCGCCACGACCCGCAGGCGGCAGGCGCTGAGCCGCTTCTGGGCCGACTTCCGCAGCCACCGGGCCGGCGTCGCCGGCATGGCCGTGCTCGTCATCGCCGTGGTGCTCGCCCTGATCGCGCCGCTGTTCATCGACGAGAGCGTGACCAGCGTCGTCGACACCACCGGCGACGACTTCGACGCGCCAAGCCTGGCGTTCCCGTTCGGCACCGACGAGTCCGGCCGCTCGATCCTGCTGATGGTCTGGTGGGGCTCGCGCACGTCGCTGCTCATCGGCTTCCTCGCCGCCCTGCTGAGCATCGTGATCGGCATGGTCGTCGGCATCGCCGCCGGGCACTTCCGCGGCTGGCTCGGCGCCGTGCTCATGCGCGTCACCGACTGGTTTCTCGTCCTGCCCTCGCTGGTCACCGCCCTGGTGCTGGCGGCCATCCTGGGCGGCAGCACGTTCACGATCATCATGGCCATCGGCATCACCACCTGGCCGTCGACCGCCCGGCTGATCAGGGCGCAGACGCTGGCCGTGGAGTCCAGGCCGTACATCGAGCGCTCCAAGGCGCTCGGCGCCGGCCACTGGCACATCACGACCCGCCACGTGCTGCCCAACGTGGCGCCGCTGCTGCTGGCCAGCACCACGCTGGAGGTGGCCAGCGCCATCGTGACCGAGTCGACGCTGGCCTTCCTCGGCGCCTCCGCCAACAAGACCTCGTGGGGGACCATGCTTCGCGGCTCGTACGACTTCGGCGCGGCCAACGAGGGCGCCTGGTGGTACATCCTCATCCCCGGCCTCGCCATCCTCGCCGTCGTCATGGCGTTCACCCTGGTCGGCCGGGCCCTGGAGGCCGTGCTCAACCCCCGGCTGAGGAGGGCGGCATGAACCTCCTTGAGCTCGACGACCTCTCGGTGACCTACCGCATCGCCTCCGGCGAGGTGCCGGCCGTACGCGGGGTGTCGCTGACGCTCGACTCCGGAGCGGCACTCGGAGTCGCCGGCGAGTCGGGGTCCGGCAAGTCGACGCTGGCCATGGCGCTGCTGCGGCTGCTGCCGCGGGACGCGCGCGTCGGTGGCCGGATCCTGCTCGACGGCGAGGACGTGCTCACCATGAAGTGGGGCCGCATGCGGGCCGTACGCTGGGCCGAGGCCTCGATCGTGTTCCAGGGCGCGCAGCACGGGCTCAACCCGGTGCGCAAGATCGGCGACCAGGTCGCCGAGCCGCTGCTGGTCCACGGCCAGGCCAAGCCCGAAGCGGCCCGCAAGCGCGTGACCGAGCTGCTCGACCAGGTCGGCCTGCCCACCTGGCGGGCCCGCAGCTACCCGCACGAGCTGTCGGGCGGCCAGCGGCAGCGGGTGATGATCGCGATGGCCCTGGCCTGCTCGCCCCGCCTGATCATCGCCGACGAGCCGACCACCGCGCTCGACGTCATGGTGCAGGCCCAGGTGCTGACCCTGATCAAGGACCTGGTCGCCGAGAACGGCATCTCGCTCATCATGATCTCGCACGACCTGTCCGTCCTGGCCGACGTGTGCGACCGGCTCGCGGTCATGTACGCGGGCCGCATCGTCGAGCAGGGCCCGTCAGGCGAGGTGTTCCACGACGCCAGGCACCCCTACAGCAAGGCGCTGGCGGCGGCGTTCCCGACGGTGGGCGACCCGGCCGCGCGGCTGGCGCCGAAGGGCCTCGGCGGCGACCCGCCGGACCCGATGCAGCTCCCGACCGGCTGCTCGTTCCACCCACGCTGCCCGGTCGCGCTGGACGAGTGCGCCACCCTCGACGTGGAGCTGTGGCCGGCCGGCGAGCGCCGCACGGCCGCCTGCGTACACGTCAGGGCGAAGGAGGATGCCTCATGACGGAGACCCAGGCCACGAGGGAGAAGGTCTCGACCTCAGGGCCGAGCCTTCTGGAGGCTCGCGACCTGCACGTGGAGTTCGTCGCGCGCGGCCGCCGCGCCCGCGCGGTCGACGGCGTCAACCTGGCGATCGGCGCGGGCGAGATCGTGGCCCTGGTCGGCGAGTCCGGCTGCGGCAAGACCACGCTGGCCCGCACCCTGCTCGGCCTCGAACGGCCCACCTCCGGCGAGGTCCGGTACGGCGGCACGGCGCTCGACTACGGCTCCAAGGCGCTCAAGGCCTACCGCAGGCAGGTGCAGCTCGTCCTGCAGGACCCGATGGGCTCGCTCAACCCCCGCCACACCGTCTACGAGGCGGTGGCGGAGGGGCCGCGCATCCACGGCCTGGCCGACGAGGAGACCGCCGTCGCCACCGCGCTGTCCAGAGCCGGGCTGCGCCCGCCCGAACGGTTCTTCCTGCGTTACCCGCACGAGCTCTCCGGTGGTCAGCGGCAGCGCGTGGTGATCGCCGGCGCCCTCGCGCTCAACCCCCACGTGCTGGTCGCCGACGAGCCGGTCGCCTCGCTGGACGCCTCCGTACGTGGCGAGATCCTCGCCCTGATGCTCAAACTGAGGGAGGACCTCGACCTGTCGGCGCTGGTCGTCACCCACGACCTGGGGCTGGCCTGGAACATCGCCGACCGGGTCGCGGTCATGTACCTCGGCAGGATCGTCGAGTCGGGGCCCGTGGAGCAGGTGCTGACCGCGCCGCGCCACCCGTACACGCAGGCGCTGATGTCGGTGTTGCCGGAGTCGCCCGAGCGGGTGGTGCTGACCGGCGAGCCACCCGACCCGACCAGGATCCCCGGCGGATGCCGCTTCCACGCCCGCTGCCAGGTGCTCGCCTCCGGCAAGGCGGCCGAAACCGGGGTCGACGGCAAGTGCCGCTCGGAGCCGCTCGACATCCTGCCGGCCGTGCCCGGGGCGCAGGCCGCCTGCCACTACGCGGACGCCGCCGGCTAACCGAGGTCGGCGTCGTGTACCAGGATGGCGGCCTGGACCCGGTTGGCCAGGCCCAGCTTGGCCAGCACCCGGCTCACATGCGCCTTCACCGTGGCCTCCGTCAGGCGCAGCTCGCGGCCGATCTCGGCGTTGGACAGGCCGCGGGCCACGGCCCTGATCACGTCCTCCTCCCGCCCGGTGAGCCCGGCGAGCTGCCTGCGCGCGGCCTCGGCGCGTGAAGGGGCGCGCTCCACGTACGAGGCCAGCAGGCGCTTGGTCACCGACGGGGAGAGCATGGCCTGGCCGCCCGCGACCGTACGCACGGCGGCGGCCAGCTCCCTCGGCGGGGTGTCCTTGAGCAGGAACCCGACCGCGCCCAGGCGGAGCGCCTCGTGCACGTACTCGTCCAGGTCGAACGTCGTCAGCATCACCAGCTTGGGCGGGTCGGGCACGGCCAGGAGCCGGGCGGCGGCGGTCAGGCCATCCATGCCCGGCATGCGCACGTCCATCAGCACGACCTCAGGCCGAAGCCGCCGCGCCGCCGCCACGGCCTCGCCGCCGCCACGGCCTCGGCGCCGTCACGGGCCTCGCCGGCGATCGCGATGTCGCCGGCGGCCTCCAGGATCAGCCGCAACCCCGACCGGACGAGCTCCTCGTCGTCCACGACGAGCACCCGGATCACCGGCACCTCAATGCGCTGAAGGACGGGCGGGTCATGCCGGGATCCTGGCGCTCACCAGGAAGCCGCCGCCGTCCTCGGCGTTGGTGCGCAGGGTGCCGCCGAGCAGCTCGACGCGTTCCCGCAGCCCGATCAGGCCCCAGCCCGCGCCGGGCAGCTCCTCGTGCGGCGACCGCGGCGCCTGGTTGCGCACCTCCACCTCCAGCACGTCGGTCCCGAAGCGGATGCGCACGTCCGCGCCGGCGTTCCCGGCGTGCTTGTGCACGTTGGTGAGCGCCTCCTGGACCACGCGGTACGCCGTCCGCTCCACGCTCGCCTCCACCGGCCGCGTCTCGCCCTCGTCGTGCCTGGTCACCGCGATGCCCAGGGCGCGCGTCTGGTCGAGCAGCCGGTCGAGGTCGTCCAGCGTGGGCGGCGGCCGGAGCGCGCTCTCCGTCGCGGCGGCGGGATCCGCCCCCACCAGGTCGCGCGGGGGCGAGCGGAGCACCCCCAGCACGTCACGCAGGTTGGCCAGCGCCTCCCGCCCGATCCCCGCGATCATGGCGGCCGACCGCGCGGTGTCGTCGTCGGCCGCCCGCATCTCCATCGCCCCGGCGTGCAGGACGATCAGCGAGACCCGGTGCGCGACCACGTCGTGCATCTCCCTGGCGATCCTGGCCCGCTCCTGAGCCCTTGCCTGCTCGGCGCGCATGACCTGCTCGCGTTCCAGCCGCTCGGCCCGCTCCCTGGCCGCTTCCAGCACCTCGCGCCGGGCGCGTACCCAGAGACCCACCGCCAGTGGCAGCCCCATCACGACCAGCGCCATCAGCTCCGCGTTGCCGAGACTTGCTGTGGCGAGCCTTCTGAGGCCGTCCTGCCACTCGCCGACCAGCACGGAGATCCCGCACACCGCCAGGCAGCCACCGAGGTAGGCGGCGATGCCGCGGCCCTTGTTGAGCGTGAGGCCCGCGTAGTAGGAGGCGACCATCAGCGGCGGCCACATCACCAGCCAGGCGTACCCGACGGCCCCCACGACGGCCAGCGGCCACCAGGACCGCTGGACCTGCCAGGCGGCCACGCCCGCCGCGGCGGCGATCGCGACCAGCACCGGGAGGGGCAGGCTCGACGGCACCCCGGCCTGCCCGTGCACCACGAGCAGCGAGGCCGCGAACACACCGGAGCCGAGCAGGACGAACCGCATGTCCACAGCGTATGGGGCGGCCGGCGAGATGCATGACGACGAAAGTCGTAATCGCCGATCGCCGTTCGAGGGGGCGCTGTTCGAGGGGGCGGCGAGCTTGCTCGACCGGCGCCCGCGCGGCAGGCGGGCCCCGGTCGAGGGCACGGATCACGCGCGGAAGGCGTCGGCGTTCTCCGAGGCCCACTGGGCGAAGCCGCGCGCCTCCTGGCCGGTGACCTCACGCACGGTCGGCACCACCGTGTAGCCGACCTCGGGGGTGTTGCCCAGCGCGCCGATCAGGAACTCGATGGTCTGCTCGCCCATGCCGTCGGCGGCCCACTTCGCCCTGGCCTCGTCGACCGTCAGCTCCACGAACGCGACGTCCTTGCCGATCGCGGATCCCAGGATCGCCACCTTCTCCTTGAGCGTGATCGCCTCGGGGCCTGTCAGCGTGTACGCCTTACCGCCGTGTCCCCCCTCGACCAGCACCTTCGCGGCCACGGCGGCGATGTCGCGCTCGTGCACCAGGGCGCTCAGCCGGTCGCCGAACGGCTCCTTGATGACGCCTTCCGTCCTGATCGAGTGCGCCCACCACTGCAGCGTGTTGGACATGAACTCGACCGGGTGGAGCAGCGTCCACTCCAGGTCGCTCGCGGCGAGCGCCTGCTCCAAAGCGCCGTCCTCGCGCCCGCCGAGCACCGTGGCCCGCCGTACGCCCGCCTTGACGGCCAGGGCGACGACCTCGACGCCCTCGGGGAGGGTGGCCTTCGCGGGGTTCCTGGTGAGGGCCCGCACCTGCCTGCCGGCCTCGAGGAGCTCCTCGACGACGTGACGGCCGACGGTTCCGGTGGCCCCGGTGACGAGCATGGTCATAGCGCGAGACCGGTCAGAAGGCGCTTATCGCCGCCGGTGCGCGCTCGGCCCGGCTCAGGGTGCGGATGACCGCGATGGCTCCGTGGCGGTGCACGGCCAGCCGGGCCAGCAGCTCCACGACGGGCTCGTTGACGGCCGCCGGCAGTTCGGGGGTGTCCACGCCCACACTGGCCGCCAGGTCGTCGGAGTGCACGACCAGCTCCATCAGCCGGGTGAGCAGGAAATCGTCCAGCCGCAGGCACCAGCCGGCCCAGGGCAGCATGACGACCCGGTCGGCCGGCTCCGCGGGCAGCGCGGCGCTCAGCCGGTCGAGCAGCGCCTGGGACCGCTCCGCCAGCGCCGCGGGGCCGTTCGCCGCGACGGCCTCGCCACCGCGCCTGACACTCACGTTGCTCTCGTGGTCGAGCCCGGCCTGCACCCACGGCGAGCGCGAATAGTGGTCGATGAGGTCGATGGGCTCCTGGACCTCGCCGTCCCCAGGGAGTACGTCGCCGACCCTGACGAGCTGGTGAGCCAGGTGTCCGGCCAGTCCCGAGACGCTGAACTCCGTCAGCGCGCTCGGCTTGTCCCACGACGCGCCCACGGCGGGATGCCGCAGGAGCGACACCGCCGACGTCGCGGCCACCAGATAGGACTGCCTGATCTCCCCCATTTGCCGCCCTTTCCCCGAAATCAGGTGATACGCGCCAACACTATCCGTTCACGCAGGGGTTCCCGGATGCGGGAAGCCCCCCCGAACGGATCACTGGGCCGATCACTGGGCCGATCACTGGGCCGATCACTGGGGCGTCGGCAAGGCTCACGGCGGCCCTCAGGCCAGGGCCCTCCTTATGGCCGACCTGACGAACGCCCGCGCCAGCCGCGCCCTCCTGAACCGGCTCAGCACCGGAGGCGGAGTGTCGTACCTGCGGGCGCGGATGTCGGTCACCACGTTCTCCGGCGCGTCCATCCCGGCCAGCACGTCGAGAGCCTCGCGCTTGCTGATCAGGCGGCCCTCCCGCAGGGTGACCGTGGCCCTGGCGACCGTCAGCACGCCCAGGTCCACCCAGACGTCCTGCAGCCAGCGCCGCCGCCCCTGGGCCTTGACCAGCCAGAAGTCGCGCAGGTCAGACCGGACGAACGTCTCCAGCTCCGCGTCCGACACCGGCGGCAACACCTCGCCGGGCGGCGGGCCGTACAACTGCCGGGGCGCGGTGTGCAACTCGCGCCGCGTGACGGCGGTGACGGGACGGCGGAAGATGCGCTCGTGCGCCCACGTCACATGCTCCGCAGCGAGATCGTCCAGCTCCTGACGGGGCATGTAGGAGCAGTGCACCAGGCCGGCGAAGGGCTGGTCGAGCGACCGGTGGACGGCCTTGATGCGCCGCCACTGCTCCATCGTCACGGGCGAGTCGAGCACCGCGATCAGGTCGAGGTCGCTGCGGCCCGGCCGGTAGTCGCCGGCCCCCAGCGAGCCGTGCGCCCAGAGCGCGACCAGAGGGACGGCCGGTTCGATCCTGTCGAGAAAATCCTTCAGCAGGCGTTCGGTCGCTGCGTGCATGATGGCAACTATGATCGATCCACCGCGTACAGGAAAGGTCGCGCTGATCACAGGCGTGGGCCGCACCGTCGGCATCGGGGCGGGGATCGCCCGGCGGCTGGCGGCGTCGGGCTGGGACATCGCCTTCTCTCACTGGTCCCCCTACGACGAGCGCATGGCCTGGGGCGTCGAGCCGGGCGCGACCGACGCGATCGCCGCGTCGCTCGCGGACGACGGCGCGGCCTCGGTGGCGATCGAGGCGGATCTCTCCGACGTGGCCACCCCCGCGAGGATCTTCGACGAGGCGGAGCAGGCGCTGGGCACCGTCACCGCGCTGGTGATGTGTCACTGCGAGTCGGTCGCCTCGGGCCTGCTCGACACCACCGTGGAGAGCTTCGACCGGCACTTCACGGTGAACGCGCGGGCCACCTGGCTGCTGGTCCGCGAATACGGCCGGCGCTTCCGCGGCACCCATGGAACCGGCCGGATCATCGCCCTCACCAGCGATCACACCGTCGGCAACCTGCCCTACGGCGCGAGCAAGGGCGCCCTCGACCGCATCACGCTGGCGGCGGCGCACGAGCTGGCCCACCTCGGCGTCAGCGCCAACGTGGTCAACCCCGGACCGGTGGACACCGGGTGGATGCCGGACGAGGTCCGCGAGCAGTGCATCCGCCAGACGCCGCTCAACCGTCTCGGCACGCCACAGGACACCGCCGACCTCGTCGACTTCCTATGCTCGCCGCAGGGCCAGTGGATCAACGGCCAGTTGCTCATGAGCAACGGCGGATTCGGCTGACACCCGCGGAACCGCGCCAGGCCACAGCCGGTACGGCCCCGTCAAGGCCTTGGCGGGCGTCCGGCCGCCGCGGGCATGATGGCGGCGATGATCATGACGCGAGCGGCCGGCTGAGTGACACCTTCACCCCGCGGTCATGCAGTCTGGCACGTCAGAGCGCGTGGCCTCCGGCCACTTGCAGTACCTGGCCGGTGATCCAGCGGGCTTGATGTGAGGCGAGGAACACGACGGCGTCGGCTATGTCGGCCGGCTCGCCCACACGTCCCATCGGCACGATGGAGCGGGCATGTTCGTACGTTTCGGCGTCCATCCACCCTGTCTGTACGGGGCCAGGAGCGACGGCGTTGACGCGGATACCCACGGGGGCCAGGTCCAGGGCGGCTGCCCGCGTGAGGGCTTCGAGCGCCGCCTTGGACGTGCCGTAGCCGATCTGCCCGGGGAAAGCGCGGGCGGCGTCTGTGGTGATGTTCACGACGCAGGAGGTGCTGCCCTGGGGTTGCCGTTTCGCCAGCTCGGAGATGAGCAGTGCCGGTGCTATCGCGTTGACCTCGTAGTGCCGACGCAGGCCGGCACCGTCGAGAGCACCGAATGCGTCAGGGGATTCGCAGTGCGCGGCGTTGTTCACGAGCACGCCGACCGGTCCAAGGCGGTGCTCGACCTCATCGAACAGGTGCCGGGCCGTGGACGGCTCGCGGAGATCGCCGTGTGCGGCCACCGCGTTGCCGAGTTCCATGGCCAGCTTCGTGGCGGTGTCCGGGGTGAACGCCGCGTGCTCCCACTCAACACCCGGAGGGGCCGGCGTCTCGGTGACGTAGTGGACCGCCACACGCGCGCCCTCAGCCGAGAACGCTCGGGCTATCGCAGCGCCGATGCCTCCACTTGCGCCTGTGACGAGAACGACCTGATCTCGAAGCTTCGTATCAAGCACGACGCTTGCTCCCATCGAATGTGGAGATGATGGTGGTTACCGTCTCCGCTCGACGGCGCATCCGCCGTGCGGCCGATGTGGCCGGTCCGGAGACCTCGAAGGCCCGGCGAACCCCCGGTGTTCCTTACTGGCCGGTGTTGAACAGGGCGCTCACCGACTCGCCGTCGTGGATGCGGCGCATGGCCTCCGCCAGGGCGGGCGCGATCGACAGGACGGTGAGCTTGTCGCAGGGCTTGGGCGGTGGCACCGTGTTGGTGCAGACGATCTCCTCGACCTCCGGCAGCTCGCCCAGCCGCTCCAGCGCCCCGGCCGAGAACAACCCGTGCGTGCAGGCCACGCGGACCGACCTGACGCCCCGCTCGCGCAGCCGGTCGAGCAGCTCGATGACCGTGGAGCCCTTGGCGATCTCGTCGTCCAGGATGATCACGTCCTTGCCGGCCACCTCGCCGATCACGGAGCTGATCACCACGCGGTCGTCGCTGAAGCGCTGCTTGGCGCCCATCGCGACGTCGGTGCCGAGCAGGCGGGCGAAGGCGGCGGCCTCCTTGGCGTTGCCGAGGTCGGGGGAGACGACGACCGTGTTCGACAGGTCGTACTGGCGGAAGTGGGCGGCCAGCTCGCGCAGGGCGTGCAGGTGGTCGACGGGGACGCTGAAGAAGCCGTGCACCTGCGGCGAGTGCAGCGTCATCGCCAGCACCCGGCTGGCCCCGGCGGCCACCATCAGATCGGCGACCAGCCGGCCGCCGATGGAGATGCGGGGCGCGTCCTTCTTGTCGCTGCGCGCGTAGGCGTAGTGGGGGAGGACGACCGTGGTCCTGGCGGCGGAGGCGCCGCGGGCGGCGTCGATCATCAGCAGCAGCTCGACGAGGTTCTCCTGCGTCGGCGGGACGAGCGGCTGGATGAGGAAGACGTCACGCTCGCGGCAGTTGGCCTGCAACTGCACTTCGAGCACGTCATTGGCGAACCGGTGGATCTGGACGGGGTGCAGGGGGGTGCCGAGATGGGCGCAGATCTCCTCCGCGAGCTCGGGGTGGGCGCTACCGCTGAAAACTGTGATGTCTCGCACGGTTCCCTAACCTTAGCCACCCCGGCCCGGCGTTCACGAAAGCAGCTCGGGGGTGAGCGCGTCGAGGTTGGGCAGTACGCGCCAGGCCAGGGCGAGCGCGTCGGGCGCCGGCGGGTAGCGCGGGTGGGGTACGGCGATCACGTGCATGCCCGCGGCGTCGGCGGAGCGCAGCCCGTTGCTGGAGTCCTCGACCGCCACGCAGCCGCGGGGGTCGACGTCCAGCCGCCGGGCCGCCTCCAGGTAGCCGTCGGGGGCGGGCTTGCCACGCGCCACCTCCTCGGTGGACACGGTGGCGGCGAAGCACACCTCCAGGTCGGCCGCGTCCAGCACCACGTCGATCAGCGTGCGCGGGGACGAGCTGGCCAGCCCCAGCGTGTTGCGCTCGGCCAGGCGTCGCACCGCCTCCACCGCCCCCGGCATCAGCGGCACCCCGTCGCGGTAGCGGGCGGCCATCCGGCCGACGACGCCGCGGGCGATCTCGGCTGGCGGCATCCGTACGCCGAGCTCATGGAGGTAGGCGCCCCACTCGGCGGTGCTCATGCCCATGAGCCTGGACTGCGTGTCGGGCTGCCAGGTGCCGCCGTGCTCGGCCACGAACGCCCGGCGCACCTCCTCCCACACGGGCTCGGAGTCCACCAGCACGCCATCGAGGTCGAACACGCAAGCTTTCACGACCGCGAGAATACGCGAACGGCGATCGGCCATCGGTGGCAAGGCTCGGCTGTCATATGTCCCTATTGCCCGAGATTCATGCTATTAGGGAAGTCTATTGAGCTATCGGGACTGATTCCCGGGCATGCCACACGGCATGGCAGACCTTCCACTTCACGACCAGGGCGACTTCGCGGACGCCGACCGCGGCTTCATCGCGAAGCTCAGCCCGGCGGTGGTCAGAACGGCGGACGGCCGGGTCGCCTGGGACGGCGACTCCTACGACTTCCTCCAGGAGGACTGCCCGGAGACGGCTCATCCCGGCCTCTGGCGGCAGAGCCGGCTCTGCGCCAGGCAGGGACTGTACGAGGTCACCAGCGGCGTCTACCAGGTGCGCGGCCTGGACCTGTCGAACATGACGCTGGTCGAAGGCGATCGGGGCGTCGTCGTGATCGACCCGCTGATCTCCACCGAGTGCGCCGCCGCGGCGCTGAAGTTGTACCGCGCCCACCGCGGCGATCGCCCGGTCACCGGCGTCATCTACACCCACACGCACGTCGACCACTTCGGCGGCGTGCGCGGCGTCACCGACGGCGGCGTGCCGATCCTGGCCCCCGCCGGGTTCCTGGAGCAGGCCGCGTCCGAACGGGTCTACGCGGGCCACGCGATGACCCGCCGCGCCGTCTACCTGTACGGCCGGGCGCTGCCCCGCTCGCCCGATGGGCAGATCGGCTGCGGTCTCGGCATGGCCGCCTCGACGGGCACCGTGTCGCTCATCCCGCCCACGCTGGACCTCACGCGTACCGGCCAGGAGGAGACGATCGACGGCATCCGCATGATCTTCCAGCTCACGCCGGGCGCCCAAGCCCCCGCGGAGATGAACCTGCTCCTGCCCGACCGTCGCGCCCTCTGCCTGGCCGAGAACGCCACCCACAACCAGCACAACCTGCTGTCCCTGCGCGGCGCCGCGGTGCGTGACGCCCGCGCGTGGGCGCGTTACCTGACCGAGGCCGTCTCCCTGTTCGCCGGTCGGGCCGACGTCGCCTTCGCCTCGCACCACTGGCCCACCTGGGGCGGCGAGGCCATCGTGCGCTTCCTGGAGCAGCAGCGCGACATGTACGCCTACCTGCACGACCAGACGCTGCGCCTGATCAACAAGGGCCTGACAGGGCCAGAGATCGCCGAGGCCCTGCGCATGCCGCCCCAGCTGGAGCAGGCCTGGCACACCCACGGCTATCACGGCTCGGTCTCCCACAACGTCAAGGCCGTCTACCAGCGTTACCTGGGGTGGTTCGACGGGAACCCGGCCCACCTGTGGGAGCACCCGCCCAGGGAGAGCGCCATCCGCTACGTCGAGTGCCTGGGCGGCGCGGCCGGCGTGGTCGCGTTCGCCCGGCGCTACATCGACGAGAACGACCTGCGCTTCGCCGCCCAACTGCTCAACCACGCGGTCTTCGCCGACGAGGGCAACAAGGAGGCCCGCGACCTGCTCGCCGAGGTCTACACCAGGCTGGGCCACGGGGCCGAGAACGCCACCTGGCGCAACTTCTACCTCATGGGAGCCCTGGAGCTGGCCGACGGCATCGTGCCCGCCACCATGGACGTCACCTCTCCGGACCTGCTGGCCGCGCTGAGCGTCGAGCAGATCTTCGACTCGATCGCCATCCGCGTCGACGGGCCGCGCGCCTGGCACGAGCGGCTGGCCATCGACTGGCACCTGACCGATCTGGGGGAGCGGCACCGTACGACGTTGTGCAACGGCGTGCTCGTCCAGCAGCGGAACCCGCGCGACGACGACGCCGACCTGACCCTGCGGCTGACGAAGGAGCAGCTCGTGGGGTTGCTGGCGGGCAAGGGCGTCGAAGGGGTCGAACGCGAGGGCAACACGGCGGTGCTGCAGCGGCTGGTCGCCGTGCTGGACCGGCCGGTGCCGGACTTCGCCATCGTGACGGCCTGACCGCGTCCGGCTCGTTTCCCTGGCCCTCGACCGAGCCGCGCTCCTGCGGGGCGCCGGCTACGTACGGGCCGCCTCGGCGTGCAGCGCCTCGCAGGCCAGCCCCAGCAACGTCACCAGCACGGCCGCGATCACCGGCCCCAGCGCCAGCGGCACCGTCAGCTCGCCCGCGTGCCACGCCGCCACCGCGACCGCCGCCGACGTCAGCACCGTCACCCCGAACATGGCCGCCCACAGCGGCAGCATCCGCAGGTAGGCGAACAGCAGCCCGAACACCGGCCACACGAACGGCGGCGCCACCACGGCCAGCGCGGCCCAGCCGGCCGTCACCAGGCCCAGCCACACGAGCGCCGGGATGGGCCGGCGTTCGATCACCGGGCCGGTGGCGTAAACGAGGCCGAGCAGCACACCTCCGGCGGCCACGGCCACGAGGCCGTCGCGCAGCACGGTGACCACGGCGATGAGCAGCAGCCCGCACGCCGTGACGTGCGTAGCCCACTGCAGCAGCCGCAACGGAAGGTTGCACATGTCCTACTCAGCGTAACGCCGGGTGGGCGCGCGGTCAGCGAGTCCCGCGGTCGCCACGCCGGATGAACGCCGTCATCAGGTAGTACAGCGCGCCCGCCACCACGAGGGCGACCACCACGCCGATGTTCGCCGCCCCGAACGTGCCGGTCTGGAGTTCGCGGCTCATCAGGAAGCCGACGACCGCGGCGATGTTCTCGTCGGCCGAGGTGATGAGGCCGAGCCCGACGATCGACGCCACCACCAGCGACACCAGGCCGGGCCAGTGCAGCGCCGGCGCGCCGGGACGCAGCAGCCGCTCGCGGTCGGCGCGGGTGTCCTGGCCGCCCGCCGGACGCGGGCCGCCGTACGAGCGGCCGCCCTCCCGCAGCCGCCACATGTCCACCAGGAAGACCGCGACCCAGGCCGCCATCACCACGCCGATGATCGCCAGGAACGCCTGGAAGGTGGCGAGGAAGCTGGTGGAGACGAACAGCAGGTAGTAACCGCCCAGCACCATGAGCAGCCCGTCGATCAGCACCGCGTAGTGCCGCCTGATCGGTACGCCGAGCGCCAGCATCGACAGCCCCGACGAGTAGATGTCCATGATCGCCCCGGCCAGGAAGCCGCCGATGGCGGTCAGCAGGTACGGCAGCAGGAACCAGGTGGGCAGCGCCCCGGCCAGCGCCGCCACCGGGTCTCCGCCCGCGGCTTCGGCCAGCGCCGGGTCGCCGCCCGCCAGCAGCACGCCGAACACGAGCAGCACCATGGGCGGCAGCGCGCCGCCGAGCATCGTCCACACGGCCACCGGGCGCGGGCGCGACTCCGGCGGCAGGTAGCGGGAGTAGTCGGCGCCGCAGTTGACCCAGCCCAGGCCGAGCAGGGTCATGGCGAAGATGATTCCGCCCACCCAGCCGCCCGGGCCGGCCGTGGTCTCCAGCGACACGCCGAGCCTCGGGGCCATGAGGATCATGTAGACGACGGTCAGCACGACGAACGCGTACGTCAGGTAGCGTTGCACCACCATGATCATCGCGTGGCCGTACACGCCGACCGCGATCACCACCACGGCCGCGACGGCGAAGCACACGGCGGTGGCCGTCGCGGGCGGGATGCCGGGCGCGAGCCGGCCCAGGATGGCGGCGCCGCTCTGCGCGGCCAGCGTGACGAGCACGATCTCCCAGCCCACGTTCGACAGGTACGACAGCGCCGCGGGCAGCTTGTTGCCCTGGTAGCCGAACGGCGCCCGGCCCAGCGTCATGGTCGGCACGCCCGACCTGGCGCCGGCGATCGCGACCAGGCCGACCAGCAGGAACGACAGCGCGTACCCGATGGCCCCGGTGATGATGGCGGGCACCACGCCCAGGCCCAGTCCGACGATGTAGACGCCGAACGCGACGCCGAACAGCGACAGGTTCGAGCCCGCCCACGGCCAGAAGAGATCTCTCGGCCGCCCGTGCCGCTCGGACTCGGGGACCGCGTTGATGCCGTTCTGCTCCACGGCCATCGTGTCCATGATCGGACGTTACTAGCCTTCTGCGAAGAAACGAACCCTTACCTCCAGTACGGGGCACGTTTCCGCCGCTGATCTGCGGTGAGACTCCCGTGATGAGGGCATTTGGGGGTGACACGCGCAAGCACGCGCTGGCCATCTGCCTGGTCGCGGCGTTCATGAGCGGGTTGGACGTGAGCATCGTCAACGTGGCGGTCCCGTCGATCCGCGAGGCGCTGGACGCGTCGGAGGACGCGCTGCAGTGGACGGTGTCGGGGTACGCGCTCGCGTTCGGGCTGCTGCTGGTTCCCGCCGGGCGGCTGGGGGACGCCAGGAGCCGGCGCACGATCTTCATGACGGGCGTGGCGCTCTTCACCGCCTCCAGTGCGGCGTGCGGGCTCGCCTGGGACATGCACGTGCTGATCGCGGCCAGGTTCGTGCAGGGAATGGCGGCCGGCATGCTCAACCCGCAGGTGTCGGGGCTGATCCAGCAGATGTTCCGCGGGGCCGAGCGGGGGCGGGCGTTCGGGTCGCTCGGCGCCACCATCGGCGTGTCCACGGCCGCGGGGCCGCTGATCGGCGGCCTGCTCGTCGGCCTGGCCGGGGCCGATCACGGGTGGCGGTGGGTGTTCCTGGTGAACGTGCCGATCGGGATCGTGTTGTTGCCGCTGGCCTGGCGGGCGCTGCCCGCCCGGCCGGGGACCGGGCGGCGCGAGAGCATGGACCCGGTCGGCGTGCTGCTGCTCGGCATGGGAGTGGTGGGGTTGCTGCTGCCGTTCATCCAGCGGCACCAGTGGGAGGGGAACACGAAATGGCTGCTCATCCCGGTCGCGCTGGTGGTGCTGGCCGCCTTCGTGCTCTGGGAGCGGCGCTATCCGCGAGAGCCGCTGGTGAACCTGGCGTTGTTCGGCAAACGTTCGTACAGCCTGGGGACGGCCATCGCGCTGTTCTACTTCGCCGGCTTCACGGGCATCTTCTTCATCTTCACCCTCTACCTGCAGGTCGGGCTGCACTACAGCGCGCTGCTGGCCGGGCTGGCGATCACGCCCTTCGCGCTCGGCTCGGCGTCGGCCTCGGTGGTCGGCGGGCGGCTCGTGTCGCGCGCCGGCCGGCGCGTGGTGACGGCGGGCCTGACGATGGTGATCGCCGGGCTCTGCGCGACGATGCTGGCGACCGTGCTGGTGCCCGGGCGGGAGGTGGGCCTGGCGACGGTGTTGCCGCTGCTGCTGGCGGGCATGGGCAGCGGTCTGGTCATCTCGCCCAACCAGGCGATCACGCTGTCGGAGGTGCCGCCAGAAGGCGGGGGGAGCGCGGCGGGCGTGTTGCAGACGGGGCAGCGGCTGGGATCGGCGATCGGGATCGCCGTGGCGGGCTCCACGTTCTTCGGCGCGCTGGGCCAGGGCTGGGCGACCGCCTTCCGCCACGGCCTGCTGGCGGTGCTGATGTCGGTCGTGATCGCCCTGGCGGCCGCCGCCTACGACCTCGTCCGCACCCGCCGAGAGGCTCGCCGCCCGTGACCTGGGCGGCTCATCCGGCCAGGACGCGCGCCTCCGTCTCGGGGGCGAGGCCGACGGCGGGGCGGTCGGGCCGCATGGGCGCCACGCCGCCGATGCTCCGCAGCCAGGCCCACGTGTCGGCGACCGTCTCCTCGACCGGGCGCGCCCTCAGCCCCGCCGCCACGGCCCTGGACACGTCGGCCCCGTGCATGAAGTCGTGGAGCTCGCCCGTCAGCCAGATCGGCAGGTCGGACCATGGCTCGATGCCCGCTCCGAGGATGCGTTCCTCCGGCGTCCAGCGCAGCTCGGCGTCGGACCCGGTCACCTTCACGCACGCGTCGAGCAGCTCCCGCATCGTCGTGAACCCCGGCGGGCTCACCACGTTGTACGCCCCGCCCCGCCCCTGCTCGGCCGCGCGCAGGCACCACACGGCGAGGTCACGGGCGTCGATGTACTGGAGCCCGAGGTCGCGGGGCTCCGGAGCGAGCACCGGCCCTCCGCGCGCGATCCTGGTGAGCCACCACGGCAACCGCCCGATGTTCTCGTAGGGGCCCAGGATGAGCCCCGCCCTGGCCAGCAGGGCCCGGTCGCCGAAGGCGGCGACGGCGGCCAGCTCCGCCCCCGCCTTGTTCTTCGCGTAGTCGCCGTCTCCGTCGTCGGGCGACCCCGTCACGACCGGCGCGTTCTCGTCGGCGCCGAACGGCACGGGGAAGGTGTAGACGGACCTGCTGGACACGTAGACGTAGCGGCCCGCCTGGCCGGCCAGCAGGGAGGCGGAGTCTCTCACCGCGGACGGCGCCCACGACCACGTGTCGAGCACGGCGTCCCACTCGCCGTGCGCCAGCGCCGCGAGGCCGCCCGGGGCCGACCGGTCGCCGCGCAGCGCGGTCACGCCCGGCGCCGGGTCATGGGTGCCCCGGTTGAACGTCGTGACGTCCCACCCCAGGGCCTGCGCCTCCTCGACGACCGCCCGCCCCACGAACTCCGTGCCACCCAGTACGAGAAGTCTCATGGCGTTCACCTTGACCGCCGGAGTCCGCGGGCGACAGGGGGTCACGCTCTCGGCGGAATCGCCGTGAGCGAAGCCGATGCACCGTGCGTAACCGAATCTCTGTTCGGTCGACGTTCGGTCAGGGTATAGCAGCAGATCAGGTACGTTAATGCTGCAATGGACTCATACGGCCAAATGTCACTCATAGTGATATGGGAGTGCATTGGATGGTGATACGGCTTTTTCCCCGATCGATCCGGGCGCGCCTGACCGCGATCGCGACCGCGATAGCGGCGCTGGTCCTCTTCGCCACGTCCGCCTTCATGCTCGCCACCGTCCCCGACTACCTCCGCGACGTCGTCCGGGACAGGATCGAGGTGTCCGTACGCAGGATCGCGAGCGACGCCAGAGCCGGAGACCTGTCCACGGCCATCGAAACCCCCGCGCGCGTGCACTTCCTGGAGGCGGTCACCCCCGACGGCGACGTGCTCGCGGCCACCACCGGCCGCCACGTGAACGAGAAACTCAAGGCATTCCGGCCCTCTGAGCTCGAGCAACTCTCCGTTTCGGAGACGTGGGCGCCGCAGGAGCGGAACGGCGACGAGACCCACTTCCTGGTGATGTCCATGATGGTGCCGACCCCGGACGGCCCTGTCATCGTGTACGGCGGGTCGTCGCTCGCCGACGTCGACCGCGCCATCGGATGGTTCGAGATCCAGGCCTTCGTCATCACCCCGTTGATCCTGGCGAGCGTCGCGGGCGTCACGTGGCTCGTGGTCGGGTTCGCGCTGCGCCCGGTCGAGCGCATCCGCGCCAAGCTGGCCGAGATCACCGGCCAGGACCTCAGCAGGCGCGTCCCCGTGCCCGAGACGGGAGACGAGATCACCGACCTGGCCGCCACCACGAACGACACCCTCGACCGCCTCGAACGCTCCGCCGAGACCCAGCGGCGCTTCGTCGCCGACGCCTCACACGAGTTGCGCAGCCCCGTCTCCGCCCTGCGCACCCAGCTCGAGGTGGCCACCGCCATCCCGGACGAGACCGACTGGCCCGCCACGGGAGCGCTGGCGCTGACCGCCGTCGACCGGATCACCGGCATCATCGACGAGCTCCTGATGCTGGCCAGGCTCGACGCGGGCGCGGTCGCGCCCCGTCGCGTGGTGGACGTGTGCCGCCTGTGCGTGGAGCAGGTACGCCGCCGTGAAGACGCCAGGGTGGTCATCGTCCCCGACCTCTGCGCGTCGGCCCCCGTGTACGCCTCGCCCGTGCAGATCGACCGGCTCCTGACGAACCTCCTGGACAACGCCACCCGGCACGCCGACACCAGGATCGACCTGGAGGTGGCGGTGCGGGACGGCCGAGTGGTGACGACGGTGACCGACGACGGCGAGGGCATCGCGCCCGAGGACAGGGAACGGGTCTTCGAGCGGTTCACCAGGCTGGCCAGCGCCAAGGCCAAGGACCAGAGCGGCAGCGGCCTCGGCCTGGCCCTGTCCAGGGAGGTCGCCCGGTCCCACGGCGGCACGCTCACCGTCGCCGACCATTCGCCGGGCGCCCGCTTCGTGCTCGTCCTCCCCAGCCACGAGCTCAGCCACGAGCCCGGCCACGAACCCGGCCACGAGGCCGTCTGAGCCCGCACGCCCTACACTCGCGGCCATGGATCTGCGCCGGCTCTCCGATGAGGTCGAGTCCGTCTCCCAGCGCTATGCGGAGAAGCTGGGGATCGAACGGGACGACATCTGGTTCCTGCTCAAGCTGCAGGAGGAGGTCGGCGAGCTGACCCAGGCGTTCCTGATGCGCACCGGCAGGGCCAGGTCGAAGGGGCGCACGGTGGACGAACTCGACGCGGGCTTCCGGGCCGAGCTGGCCGACGTGCTCTGCCACGTGGTGCTGATGGCCCGCCATCACGGGGTCGACCTGCCGGCGGAGATCGACCGGAAGTGGCTCGTCCACAACCCCTGACCGACTTGAGGCCGGGCTGGCGACGGGTTACGGGGGCGAGGCTGCCGGCGGGTAGGCGGTGCCTTACGGGATGGGTGGTTGCGACCCGCCCTCTGAGGAGAGGGCGGGGGACGGTCAGCCGGCCACGGTGATGCGGTCGGTCGCGGGCGGCGCGATCGGGTTGTCCTTGCCGAGGTGGTCGACGAAGGCGTCGATGTCCAGCGGCCCGCTCCACAGGTCGGTGCCGTCCCTGAAGGCAAGGAACGCGTCGCCGCCTCCCACCAGGAAGTTGTTGGCCGCGACCCGGATGGTCTGCGTGTCGGTCACCGGCATCCCGTCGATCTTCATGTCGGAGACCTTCGAGCCCCAGGGCGCGCTGTTGTCGTAGGTGTAGGCGAAGTTCGCCGAGGGCTGCAGGATCTTGGTGAACGCCTGGTTGTTGGGCCCGCCGGTGAACTGCTGCTCCAGCACCGTCTTGAGCTGGGCGCCGGTCAGCGTGACGACCTGCATGAGATTGTTGAACGGCTGCACGGTGAAGGCCTCACCATACGTGACGACCCCGTCGCCTTCGCCCGCCGGTGACGACGCGTGCGACAGCGAGGCCCGCACCCCACCCGGGTTCATCAGCGCGATCTGCGCGTTGCCGCCGGTCTTGGTGGCGGCGAGCTGGGCGTCGGCGATGAGGTTGCCGAGGGGCGACTCGCCGGAGGGGACGGCCGTGTTCGTGATGTCGGCGGTGATCGTGCCGACGGCCTTGTTGGCGACGGGGGCGACGCGGTCCTTCCACGTCTGCACGAACGCCGAAATTTCGGGATCTGCGGTGACTGTCCTGGTCACCACGTGGTTGTCCGCCACGATCGAGGCGCGGTCGATGTCCCGCGTCCTGGCGTTGACCTTCATGTCCACCTGCGTGATGACCCGCCCGAACGAGCCGCCCTGCGAGAAGAGCCGGTCCCTGCCTGCCGGATCCTTCACGGTGCACACGTACGCCTGGTGCGAGTGGCCGCTGAGCACCACGTCGATCTCCGGGTCCACCTGCGTCGCGATGCGGTTGCCCGCCCCGGGGACGGCGCTGCACGCGTCCGGCGACTGGCCCTGGTTCACCTGGTCACCCTCGTGCACGAGCACGACCTGCGCCTTGACGCCCACGAGTTTGAGCAGCTTGGAGGCCACGTTCGCGGCCTTGACCTCGTCCGCGAACGTAAGGTTCTTGATCCCCTCGCCTGACACGATGCCCGGCGTCGTCTGCGTGACCAGGCCGATGAAGCCGATCGGCACGCCGTTCATCCACTTGATGCTCACCGGCGGCAGCGCGGGCACGCCCCAGCCGGACAGCGCCCGCTTGACCTTCGCCGAGTCGGAGCCGCCGAGCGCCGCCAGCGCGTCGGTCTTCTCGTGACGGTTCTTGAACAGGACGTTCGCGCCCACGTAGTCGAACGTCGCGCCCTTCCACTCGCCCGCGGGCGAGCAGCCGTCGACCGGGTGGCAGCCGCCCTTCATGATCCGCCGCAGCTCGGCGTAACCCTCGTCGAACTCGTGGTTGCCGACCGCGGCGACCTCGAGCCCCAGCTTGCCCAGGAACTCGACGGACGGTTCGTCGTGGTAGGCGGCCGAGATGAGCGGTGTCGCCCCGATGAGGTCGCCCTGGGCCACCGCGATCGTGTTCCTGTCGGCCAGGGCCTTCATGTGGGTCGCGACGTAGGCCGCGCCGCCGGCGTCGACCGTGTGGCCGTGCTCGTCGACCATGCGGCCGGAGGAGCCGGTCGGCGGCTCGAGGTTGCCGTGGAAGTCGTTGAGGGCGAGCAGCCGTACGGGGACCGTACGCGATGGCCTGCTCGCGTCCGCCGGAAGGGCGGCCAGCGTGACCGCTCCCGAGGCGACCGCTCCGGCCAGCGCCAGCCGGAGGAAGGAACGAGACGTCATGGCCCAAGACGTTACGGCCGTTGTCCGTGCAGCCGATGTCGCAGAGGTAACGATTTGCCAGGCGCTCCCATGGCGTTATTTGCCAATCACAGGACCTAGAGTTCGTTCTGTGAGTGTGCGCGTGGAAGTTCGGCAAGTGCTCGATGACCAGGAGATCGCCGGCGTGCTCGACCTGGTCCAGGCGGCGACGGAAACCGACGGCGTCCGGCCGCTCAACGAGCACGTGATGCTCCACCTGCGTTACGGCGGCGACCCGCAGGCCCGTTCCCTGCTGCTCACGGAGGACGACACCCTGGCGGGCTACGCCCACGTCGACCCCACCGACGAGGTCGAGGGCCCCAGCGTGGAGCTCGTCGTCCACCCCGTCCACCGCCGCCGCGGGCACGGCGCGCGGCTGCTGACGTCCGTGATGGACCTGACGGGAGGCAGGCCGCGCCTGTGGGCCCACGGAGGGCATCCGGGAGCGGGCGCGCTGGCGGCCGCGTTCGGCTTCGAACGGGTGCGCTCGCTCTGGCAGATGCGCCGCTCCCTGTTCGCCCCGCTGGATCCTCTCGCCCTGCCACCGGGCGTCACCCTGCGCATGTTCGTGCCCGGCCAGGACGAGGAGGCATGGCTCAAGGTCAACGCCGAGGCCTTCGCCCACCACCCCGAGCAGGGCGCATGGACGATGGACGATCTGCTGCGGCGCGAGCAGGAGCCCTGGTTCGACCCCGAGGGCTTCTTCCTGGCCTTCCGCGACGACCGGCTGGCCGGCTTCCACTGGACGAAGGTGCACGGCTCGTCCGAGCACGGCCACGAGCCCCTGGGCGAGGTGTACGTCGTCGGCGTCGACCCCTCGCAGCAGGGCACCGGCCTCGGCAAGGCCCTCACCCTGGCCGGGCTGCACCACCTCCGCGCGCGCGGCCTCGCCCAGGCGATGTTGTACGTGGACGAGGCCAACACGGCGGCGATCAGGTTGTACGAGTCCCTCGGCTTCAACCGGTGGGACGTGGACGTGATGTATGCGGCTCCCGAGGCTGGTGTGCGCGCCTCTGAGGCCGGCGTACGCGGCTCCTGAGGCCGGCGTACGCGCCCCTGAGACTTGTGTGCGCGGTTCTTGAGGCTGGTGTGCGCGGCTCCTGAGGCGCCTACTCCACGATCGCGTGAAGGATGAAGTAGGAGATCGACGCCACGAGGGCCGCTGCCGGAATGGTGAGGATCCACGCCGTCACGATGTTGCCCGCGACGCCCCACCGCACGGCGCTGAGCCGCTTGGTGGCCCCCACTCCCATGATCGCTGACGTGATCGTGTGCGTGGTGGAGATGGGCGCCCCGAACCCGATGGCGGCCCCGTAGAGCACGGTCGCCGCCGCCGACTCCGCGGCGAAACCCTGGGGCGGGTCGAGCGCGATGATGCGCCGGCCCAGCGTTCGCATGATGCGCCAGCCGCCGGCGTACGTGCCCAGCGAGATCGCCCCCGCGGCGGCCAGGATGACCCACTGCGGGATCGGGTCGTCCTGCTCGGCGAAACCGCCGACGGTGAGTGCCAGGAAGATCACACCCATCGTCTTCTGCGCGTCCTGCAGCCCGTGCCCGAGCGCCATGGCGGCGGCCGAGACGGTCTGCGCGTAGCGGAAGCCGCGGTTGGTCTTGCCCGGCTGGCTGTTGCGGAAGATCCAATAAATTGCGATCATGATCGCGGCGGCGAGGCTGAACCCGACCAGAGGTGAGAAGATCATCGGGATGACGACCTTCTCCAGGACGCCGTCCCAGTGCACCACGCTGGCCGAGGCCAGCGCCGAGCCCACCAGGCCGCCGATGAGCGCGTGACTGGAGGAGGAGGGCAGACCGAAATACCAGGTGATCAGGTTCCAGACGATCGCGCCGATGAGCGCCGAGGCCACGATGACCAGACCGTGTGGACCGTCTGGTGCGTCGATGATGCCTTTGCCGACCGTCTGCGCGACCTGGGTGCCCAGGTGGGCGCCGATGAAGTTCATGGCCGCCGCCATGAACAGCGCGGCCCTGGGGGTGAGGGCCCGGGTCGAGACGGAGGTCGCGATGGCGTTCGCCGCGTCGTGGAACCCGTTGGTGTAGTCGAATGCCAGCGCGATGACGACCACGCCGATGACGAGGCCGAGCGTGAGGTCCACCGGGCTTAGCTTTCCTTGACCGCGATCGACTCGACGGTGTTGGCCACGTGCTCGAAGGCGTCGGCGGCCTCTTCGAGAGCGTCCACGACCTCCTTCATCTTCATGACCGTGAGGGCGTCGTACTCGCCGCTGAACAGCTTGGCCAGCAACCTCCGATAGACCTGGTCACCTTGGTTCTCCAGGCGGTTGACCTCGATCCAGTATTCGTTGAGGTTCTTCATCGAACGCAGCCGTGGCATGGCCTCAGCGGTGAGCTCCGCGGCCCGCTCCAGCACCTCGACCTGCCTGACGACGTCTTTGGGCAGGTGGTCGATCTGATACAGCACGATGAGGTCGGACGCCGCCTCCATGGCGTCCATCACGTCATCGAGGTTGGAGGCGAGCCGGTAGATGTCCTCGCGGTCGAAGGGGGTGATGAAGCTCTCGTTGAGCCGGTTCATGATCGCGTGAGTGCGTTCATCGCCGGCGTGCTCGCAGGCGCGCATCTTCTCGGCCAGGGCCTCCCTGTCCGATCCGTCGCTGATGATCTCTACCAGTAGCCGGGATGCGGTGACCAGGTTGTTCGCCGAGTCGGCGAACAGGTCGTAGTAGCTGTCCTCACGTGGCGTGAGACGCAGGCGCACGTCGTTCTCCAGATGTGCGGGGATGGTCCGTGGAAGAGGGTACGGGTAGCCAGGCGAAATACGAACTTCATGTCCCCTTCGCCTGATGGCTACCCTGGAAAGGTTGTGTGACACCGGAAACCCCGGTAGTTTGGGCGCTTTTTGCAGCTCCAGCTGACCTTAAACGGCCTGTCCGCATCGCCCCGACCCGGGGTGCCCCCACGTCTCGTTTCGACATGTTCCACGACTGTTCATCTGATGTTCATCTTCGTTCAGATCTTCGTCCGGTGGAAGTTACGGAACGATCGTGAGGGCGTGGGCCCCCGCTGCCCCTGATAACGCGACCCGTACTTGGCGGACCCGTATGGGTGCTCGGCAGGAGAGCTGAGCCTGAACACGCACAACTGCCCGATCTTCATCCCCGGCCACAACTTGATCGGCAACGTCGCCACGTTCGACAACTCCAACGTCACGTGCCCGCTGAACCCCGGATCGATGAACCCCGCCGTCGAATGCGTCAGCAACCCCAGCCGACCGAGCGAACTCTTGCCCTCCAGCCGCGACGCCAGATCATCGGGCAGCGTGATCATCTCGTACGTGGACGCCAGCACGAACTCCCCAGGATGCAAGATGAACGGCTCGTCCCCGGCCGGCTCCACCATCCGCGTAAGATCCGGCTGCTCCACGGACGGGTCGATGTGAGGGTAACGATGGTTCTCGAACACCCGGAAAAACCGGTCGAGCCGCACATCGATGCTGGACGGCTGGATCATGTCCTGGTCGAAAGGATCGAGGACGAGCCGGCCGGCGTCGATCTCGGCGAGGATGTCACGGTCGGATAGCAGCACGCAGAGCAACCTACCGTCTCCGTGGCGAAAGTCCGCGGGGCGGGGATTGCTGATCCGGGGCAAGTTTCCGCTACAGTGGAGCACGCGACTTCGGGTCGTACGCGGGTGTAGTTCAATGGCAGAACATCAGCTTCCCAAGCTGACAGCGCGGGTTCGATTCCCGTCACCCGCTCTCAGTGTGAAAGCCCAGGTAGACCGATGGATTCGGTACCTGGGCTTTGATGTTGCAGGAACCTGTTCGATCTTCGCGGGCCATTAACTCTCGGTCACCCTGCTGGGACCAGTACGCCCGCCGTGCCCTCGTCGCCGTCATCGTCACGTGCGCCGCCGAGTTGCCGATCGATGGCGTTGGTGATCACCTCGTCGGCTCCTCTGACGGCGTGCTGATAGATCATGGCCGCCCGGACGTTGTCGTGCCCCATGCGCCATGAGGTCCTTGAGACCCGCGCCGGACTCGGCGGCCAGCATGTTCCCGGTGTGCCTCAGGTCGTGGAAGTGAAGCCCTGGCAATCCCATCTCCGTGACCACATCGACCCACCGTGTACTGCTGTTGAAGCCACTTCGGCGAAGAGGCCCGCCCTTGGCTCCAGGGAACATCAGCGCGCCCGGCTCCTCCTTGACTGCGCGCTGACCTCACCCCAACGCAGGCTCGCGAACGTGGCCAGAAGCACCATCGCACGGAACCGCCGATCCTGGGTGGAGTCGGCTTTGCCCTCCATGGCCATCTTCCACAGCACCCGCTCGGTCTCCGCCCGAGTGAGGAAGATCTCCGGATGCGTCCGCATAGCGCCGTGTCGCTGGAAGCGCGGTCGGGCCGTAGCTCGGCAAGGTGAGCGTGACGAACAGCGAAGGCCGGTAGGTCCTGCCATCCGCCGCCTCGAAGGTCCGCCCCAGCGTCGTGCTGGCCATCTTTCGCTTGGGCAGGTCGGGCGCGTCCTGGCGGCGCTTCGTTGAGCGGACGCGCTTGGAGCCCGTACGGCCCTGGACGTTTCCGCGCATCCCGGCCTCGTTGATCTCGATGTCGACTCCGGTGAGCACGGCGTCCAAGTCGGTGGTGTCGCCGCCGGCCTTTCCCGCCTCGTCCCGCTTGGCTTGCATGTCGGCCCGGAACTCCACGAGCCAGCGCTGTCCGTCGGTCGGCTCGTCGGGCGTGATGATCGGCTCCTCATCGAGGTGCCATCCCTCCCGGCACTGGGCCATCCGGGGTTGCCGGTTGCGCTTGGCGCACGGAGGACACTTGCTCTCCAGCGGCGAGCCACACGGGACATCGACGACCTCTGACTTGCCAGTGGTCATGTCGAGCCGCTTGAGCGCCACAGGCCGGATGCAGATGCCGTGAAGCTTGGCGATCTCCTCGGCCACGTCGCGGGCGAGCGGCGGGGCGATGCGGACAGCGCGCGGGGTCTTGCGGTCGGTCAACGGACCTCCTCTCCCATCTCGGGGAACGTGAGCGCGGTCTGTCCGCACTGAGAGCACTCGACCAGGCCACGCAGCGGATCGAGCCAGAGGGCATTGAGAGCGCCACACAGAGAGCAGCGCAGGCCATCGAGGAACTGAGCCAGCGTCATCGGACCTCACCGACCATCGCGCGAATGTCCTCGTCGGAGACGTATGCCGCCCGGACGCGAATCGGATCGGGGCTCGTCTCTAGCCGCACGTATCCGACGCCCGCACCTCTCTCCGGACGAGGAGACGGATCGAGCGCCCAAACCTCCGCCAGGCCCGCCCGCATGGCCGGCAAGAGCCCGCGGATCGCTGACCAGATGATCGAGCCCTTGCCCGCCCCTGTGGCACCGGCGACCAGGGCGTGAGTCCCATGCAGCCGGAGCCGCCAGGGTGAGCCGTCCTCTTGCTTGCCGATCTCGATCGGCCCCACAGTCGGTATGTCTGGGACAGGAAGCGCCGGTATGAGTGTGGCCAGTGGATCACGGCGTGGAAAGGTCAGCATGAGTCGGCCGGACTTGGCCACCGAGACCCGGCACGTCTCCGAGCCGAAGCCATGGGAAAGGTTCTCGATCCTGTCGGCCCAGTCCTTGACCGCCTGGCCGTCGAGCATGCGGACCGCGACCTGATCGGACCACGAGTCGCACGTGACCTTGACCAGCCGCGGAGTGTACTCCCGTCCGAGTATGCACCGAGCCAGGCCCGGAGACGGTCATGACCGGCCGCCAGCGTCGCCGGTAGATCCAGAACCAGCGAACGAAGGCGACCAGCCGCCAGCCGACGCATCGCACGAACCGCGGCCTGTCGAGGAACGCCCAGACGCCCAGGCCGAGCAGTGCAGGCATGACGACCAGCAAAGCGACACGCCAGCCGTACGCCCAGCAAAGGGCACTGGGAACGGCGGTGACGGCCATCGCCACGGGATGCCGCCAGACGAGACGCCCGAGTCCGGCGACGAACCGGGCAACGAAGATGGTGAGGGATGGCCGGGGTCTGGACCACGGCCGGTTTGAAGACCACCGCCGTGTCCGGGGTGGTGGAGACGATGCGGTGCGGCTCATCGCCGGGCATCCTCTTGAACATTAGGGTGAAGTCCTTCCGAACATGTCGCGTGTGTGAGGAAGATCGAGGGGCCGCCGGAAGTTGCCGCTTCCTGCGGCCCCGCTGAAGATCAGGCTGCCTCGCCAGCGGTGGCCTTGGCCGACTGCTCGGAGTGCAGTCGCTCGCAGCCGGCCAGGTAGCGAGCGGCGGCGTTGAAGATCTCGCGAGCCACGGCGAGGTCGTCGTCGGTCACCGGCCCAACGGTGGAGACGGTGACCGAGGCGTCCGAGGTGTCCAGGTCGAAGCAGGGCTTGCCGCTGTCCCCCAGCCAGGCGCGCGCCCGCAACTGCGCCGAGTTGAACGCGACGCTGATCCGGGACCGCTGATCGGGGCGCATGGAGACCGTGACGTAGATGTACGGGCTAAGCGTCATCGACCCGCCACCCCCAGCCCGTTCGGAAGGCCGTGGAACATGCGCTCCACCGCACCGGCGAACATGGCGGCCTCGCGTGCCAGGCTCCGAGCGAACTTAACGTCGTCGAGCGTGATGTGATCGTTTGCCGACGTGGTGACGAGCACCTGAGTGCCGCCGAAGACCAGCCCCAAGACCGGCGACCGCTGCGGATACGGATGGTTGCGTACGTCAGCGCCCTGACCGACCTTGAGGTTGATCGTGCTGGCCGGGCGAGCCTTCGGCCGCCCCATCACGCCGCGTCCTTAGCGGCGGCCGTCTTGCCAGCAGGTCGAGGAGCCCGCATCTCGCGAACCTTGATCGAGTACGCCAGCCTCCCGGCCTGGTTGACGTATGGCGTGACGGTCATGTGGTCGAACTCGACTGGCGTGAACGGCAGTCCAGCCATCGGAGCCGGAGCCACGGGCTGCACCGGGTTGAGGATCTTGACGGAGACGGTCTTCTGAGCAGCCTTGAGCGACGGGTCCGCGTCCATGACGCTGACCTGCCAGACGAGCTCGCCGCTCTGCTTGTCGCGGGACTGCACGAAGCGCCCGTTGGTCGAGGCGTCGAAGTCCTTGACGGGCTCGACCTCGCCCACGATGTAGCAACCGTGCGGAAAGACCATGTCGAACGTGACGGGGATGGGACCTTGCAGTGCCATGAGGCTCGCTCCTAGCTAGTCGTCTTGTCGCTAACTCGTCTTGTCGAGTTGTCATGAGGGTACCCCAGCATTCAGCGGTCAATAACACGAGTTCGCAAGATTTCTTCGAACCTCTTCCCTGCCTGGCGGATAAATCGGGAGAATGCTGCACAACTTGTATCTGGAGGCTCTATGAAGCGACTCATTGTTGCTCTGGTGATGGCGCTGTCAGCAGTGGCCGTATCGCCATCAAGCGCCCAGGCGGCCGATCCGGTGTCGGCGCTGAAGGCTCAACTAGCCAAGAACCGAGGTGTCACAGTCGTAGAACGAGGCACTGACACGAGCAAGAAGGTCGTTGGCATCAGAGCCAAGGTCATCGTGCAGTTCGACCGGTCGGGACGACCAGTCGCGTCGGATCGGACCATCATGACTCTCGGCTACAGCGACAAACCGCAGTACGCGCGAGACATAGTCGTCGACGGTCGGGCCTACTTCCAGGGCACGATTTTCAACGAGACGTCGCCGCAACTACCTGAAGGCAAGCAGTGGGTCCTGAGGACCAGGAAGGCCAAGCCCGCTGTCGGCTTCCTGCAGATGGTGAACGTTATGGAGCCCGCCACGTTGGGCGTTCTGCTCAAGTCGGCGACTACCACCCGCGCCGATAAGCCGGGAACTCTTTATTCTGGGACGATTTCGCTCGCAAAGCTATACAAAGTCTCTGCTTCGTTACGAGCGAGCCTCCCAAAGGAGTTCGGGTTCGACAAGACCGTGATGAACTGGCGGCTCTGGGTTGACGCAAAAGGCCTGGTTCGCCGACTGGTGACGTGGGAGAAGAGCGATCTAGGCACACCAAACGTCACGTTCGATACCCGCTTCACCGATTGGCGTTCCGAGTTGACCATCGAAACTCCCCCTGCTGCCGAAGTGGCAGATGAAGACGAAGTCGAATACGAGTAGGCCGCCCGTCCGCGGGGGTAGCTCGACCTATAGCGAGTAGGCATCCTCCAACTCGTGAAGGTCACCAGGAAGCACCAGGTCCACAACAAGCACGGGCCGTCCGCCACCGTTGAAGATGCTCGCCAACACCCCGAGGACCGCCGAGGACTTAGGAACCTCCAATGCCCTTGCCTCGTCGGCCGAGGGGTGCCGGGCACTTAGCCGTTCAACGACATGTTGCAGCTTGAGACCCTTGGCGGCCTGGAGGTGCTGCCGGATGCCGACCGCGAGAGGTTCGGTCAAAGCAAGCTGGGTACCTTCGGCGACGTTGGCCGGGCACCAGAGTGTGACCAGATCGGCGGGCCGTTCAGCATCGTGAAAGAGGATCCGCCGGCGAACGACTGGGGACCCCTCGGGTACGTCCAGCAGCTTTGCTGCAGAGGCATCGGCAATAACGGTTCCCGCATCGATGACCGAGCCGTTCTCGTCGGATTCCACTCGATCCAGGACAGCCCGTCCAGGGCGAGTGTTTGCTTCCTGGGTGACGGGCGGTGCCGCCTTCACGAAGGACCCCTTGCCGTGCTCCCGCTCGATGACTCCACGGAGTTGGAGGACTTGCAGCGCTCGTACGACAGTTGGACGGCTTACCCCGAACTCGCGAACGAGCTGTGTTTCGGAGGGCAGCAGCGAGCCGGGCGGATAGGTCCCATCCGCAATCTTCCGCCTGATCGTCTGCACGATCTGGGCGTACTTCGGCGGCGCGTACTCTTCAGACGACATGACGACCATCCAACAACTCGACTTGTCGTAAAGCCTAGTTCGAATTGAACGGCCTGTCTCCCCTTCAAGTACACGAACCGTGCGGACTGGTGAGGGACTGTCTGACTGCGCAACAGCAGTCCCTCACCAGCCCAGACGCGACGGCATGGGTACCCCTGCACTTGCCCACCGTCGCGCCCGCTATCTGGCGTGGCCGTCGAGAAGGGCCATCCAAACGCCTTGCGCCTCCCTGAACCGCCATCGGTAGGTTTCGTGGACCTGTATCGCCCCTTCACTTCGCCGGGTCCGGCGAATGTAGGCAAGGCCCGCTGCATGGCAGAGTTCGTAGACCGTCTCTACGCAGTTGCAGGTATAGGCGGCCACTCGGACGCGCTCTTCTGCATGGGTGGGCTCCCGCCAGACCAAGCGCATGTGATCCGGCCGGGGTGGAGCGACGTGGAAGCTGAGGCAGTCGGCGATCAGGCTCACGACAGCACACCTGCCTCGCCGCTCCCGTTGCACCGCCAGCAGTTGTCCCGGCGCCGGTCGTCGGAGGCGTCGTCACCGGGATACTCGGCCGCCACCACAGTCCGGCGGAGGCTGACGTACTTCCAGCCCCGCCCCGAGCAGGAGTCACATCGCGCAGTCATGGAACGAGGATTGCCCGAGGGCCTGTCACGTCTCGATCGCCCGCGAGTACCGTCTGTGATCGGCTCGTCTCTGTTCGTCTCCTCTTTGTCTCGTCCGAGCTCGTCTCTGTCGCTAACCTGAGCCCTATATGGCACCCCAGCCCGAGGCGCGGATCATGACTGACCAGCCGATCCTGTTGAAGGTCCTACTGACGCAACGCCACTGGCAGACCTACAGCACATTCTGTAGGGAGTACGACAAGGCGGCCAAGAAGGTCGACCCGTCGTTGCAGGGCGGTTGGCCGAGCCGTGCTCAGCTCCATCGCTGGCTGTCTGGCGAGCTCAAAGGCCTGCCGTACTCCGGCCACTGTCGCGTCTTGGAGGCGATGTTCCCGGGCAGGTCGGCCCACGAACTGTTCTCCACGAACGCCGTCGAAGTGCCCACGCCGAGGACAGAACCGGAAACCGCCAGAAGTGTCGGCCCCGAGGCCCAAGCCTGCGCCATGCCGCAGATGGCCGACGTAACCGCCGTCTTCAGCAGCCGAGCCGCTTTCTCATCCGCCTATCCCGCATCGACTCTGTTCGACAGCGCGAAGGAGATCAACGCAGCGGGCCTGTCGCTCAACGTGCTTTGCCAGGGCTACCCCGATCACCAGCTCAGGCGCCTGCTGGACTCAGGCACCCGGATCCGGTGTCTCTTCCTCGACCCGAAGGGCCAAGCGATCCGCGCCCGCGAAGCAGAAGAGGGTTACACCGACAGGACGCTGACGACACTCACGGCGCTCAACATCACCATGTTGACCAGGCTCCGTGCCCGGCTCGACACCGCATCCGCTCAACGCCTCGAACTGCACCTCTACGACGAGACGATCCGGTTCAACCTCCTCATCGTGGACCGGGCACTCTGCGTGATGCAGCCCTACCTGCCACAAGCCCGCGGAGTCGACTCGCCAACGTTCGTGATCAGAGACAACACCGCCGCCGAAGGCCTGTTTCCCGTATTCGACCAAGTGTTCACCGAGATGTGGGAGCGGAGCAAACCCGTATGACTATCGACGCCCGAACTCTTCTCCCCATCGCCGAACACGCCGCTTCGATAGCCAGCGAGATCATCAGATCGAAGGCTCCCGGCGTCGTCACCGCCAAGGGCGACCGCGATATGGCGACCGAGGTCGACTACGCCGTAGAACACGCCGTACGCGAATTCCTTTCCCGAGAGACACCCGAGATCGGATTCCTCGGCGAAGAGGAAGGCATCAGCCACGCCGGTGACGGCCTGATGTGGGCACTCGACCCGGTAGACGGGACAGCCAACTTCCTGCACGGCATCCCCCTCTGCGGCGTCTCCCTCGGCCTGGTCGACAAGGACATGCCCACGCTCGGAGTCATCGAGCTGCCGATCCTTGGCATCCGCTACACCGCAGCAGAGGGAGCAGGCACCCAAGCCAACGGCGCCGCCATCCGGGTGAGTGACGCCTGCGACTTGGAGGCCGCCATCGTGGCCCTCGGCGACTACGCCGTGGGCGAGAACGCCCACGAACGTAACCGGCCCCGCTTCGCCCTGACGCATGAACTTGCCGCGCGCGTTCAGCGCATACGGATGTTCGGCTCAGCCGCTATCGACCTGGCTTGGGTCGCGGACGGCAAGATCGACGCCAACATCATGCTCAGCAACAACCCATGGGACACCGCCGCCGGCGTCGTCATCGCTCGCGAAGCCGGAGCCGCAGTCGTCGACATCGACGGCAGCCCACACAGCATGACCGCCCACGCGACCATCGCCGCGAGCCCGAAGCTCGTTGCCGACCTCGTCGAACTCATCGCAGAAGCCCGCAAGGCGGCGAAATACAGCGAGCGCACTGCCGAATAGCTCTTGTAGGTATCAAGAGCGGCGGCGCAAGCGCCGCCGCGCGGCCCGCGCACGCCCGCACGCTGCGCGTGCGGCCTGGGGGCCGTTCTCGCGCGCGACGCGCGCGGACCGCTACGCATGGCGGCTGGGCTCATCCTGAACCTCATGCGGGGTAGTGCCCGTAGTGCCGTTGACGCCAGCGCTCGAAGTAGCCAATGCCGGTCATGCTCCCGCCAGCGAAGGCCGTGACGGAGAGGCAGAAGAGCAGGATAGACGGAGTGAAGGCGTACTTCCATCCCGTCGCTGCACCGACCAACACGAGGAGGCTGAAGAATCCGCCGACCGCAGCGCTGATGATCAGGCCCAGGCGTACAGGATGGGCCGCAGAGAACCGCCGACCGCGATTCGGTTCGGCACCACCGCCAGATGACGCGTCTACTCGCCAGAACCAATCAGCAAGCAGCCTTAACAAGCGCACAGCGAACCCCTTTCATGCCTCCGGCGGGGGCGCTCCGGGATGATGGCCGTGCCGTGTGCCAGACCGTGAGTGGTCGAGGTGGAACCTGATCATCCCGTCCGCCATCGACCCGGGACAAGCCGAGCAGACCAGGGCCACGGGTCAAGGGGGCGTTCGTCCAGTGGGGCGCTCCCCCCTTGACCCGTGGCCCTGGCCCGCTACCCCTTCGGGCGGGTCGACGGCAGACGGGATGATCAGTCGGGCAAGGTACGCGCGTCGCGCGGAAAGACCAGGTCACCGGGTGATCGTCGTGCATTACCCTGCCATTTGGTCAGTGTCGCAGCCTCAGCGCGGTCCTGAAACTACCTTGTCCTGCGTCTCAGCGGTGAACGGGAACGCATCGTTGACTAGCAGTTCCGTCACCTTGAGCAGGCGGCGATGGTAGTCATAGGCGTCGTGGAACGGAGAGGGGTAGCCCAGGTGGCGCCCCAGATGCCCGCGGAGTTTGCGCAGGCACCTGAGGAGAGTGGCCTTATGTCCTGAGCCGGCCGTGCCGTTGTTGCGAAGATAGGCTGATACACACTCGGCAAGAGCGGCGTTCAGCTCGCCGAGGTCGTCCCTCTCTGAGCTCGGTACGTCAGGGAATGGGACGGGTACATGCTGCGCCCACAGGACGCCAATCTCTCGGACCATCACCCGATGACCTTCTGGCCCGGGTCATCTCCATCCATGCAGGTATCGCACTTCCGACGCCAACGGACTACGGCGATGCTTTCGCTTTTCGAGGCGGCGCCGGTCGGCGAAGGCGTCGATCTCCGTGAGCCAGGCGTTCCGGCTGAGCTCCAGCCTGTCCAGCGCCCGGATCAGAGCTAACTCATCGCGTCGAAGATTTCCTGCCGTGGTCAGGTATGACCAAGTCGCGTTGAAGCCGATCGGGTGGTAGCAGCCGACTGCACACCTCAGCGCGCGGAAGCGCCCCCCGAAAGGAAGATCACGGTCGCGAACGCGTCTGGCGTATGTCCCGAAGCCCACAGCACGATCATCTCTTACCCGAGGCCTTGGCACGCTTCCACTTCGGGTGGGTCGAGAGCAGACGGGATGATCTCAGACGGGCGAGATGCGCGTGCGTCGTGCGACAAACACTAGGTCGAGGGCTGATCGCCGAGCCATTAGCGGGCCATTAAGAGGGGCGACGAGGGGTCAACCACGGTCACTCAGGACCGACTCGTCGCCCAGCTCAGCGCCTCATCCGGCCGTTATCGATGCAGTTCCCAAGCTGACAGCGCGGGTTCGATTCCCGTCACCCGCTCTCAGTGTGAAAGCCCAGGTAGAACGGTGATTCGGTACCTGGGTTTTGATCTTGTCTGGGCTTGGTTTTGCTGTCGCGCCAGATTCGTACCAGCCGGTTAGTCTTGCTGTGATCATCCGACTGGTTCGAGTGCTCCGTCGTCGTCGTAAGCCCCGCGTCGTCGCCGGGCTCGAGCCCTTGCTTGACGATCTCGCTCAGCTGCGCAGGGCCGCAACCGCTTCAACGAGGCCGGCGCGCTCCAGAGCGTCGAGAACGTCATAGATAGTCTGTGGCGGCTTAGTGCGTGAGTCCGCGATCTGTTGCACGCAAGCCCAGACGACGCGGTCATCGAAGTCAATCTGATCAAGGAGGAAATCGTCCGGGCTTTTGGCATCTACGCCCCATGTGGCCAGCGTCTCGACTGGGAAGTCCCGCAGGTTCGACGTCACGATCACCTGGGCGTTCGCCTTGATGGCCGCAGCCAGCACGTGCCTGTCGTCAGGGTCCGGCAATTTAAGACCCTCGATGATCGGCTCGTACCCTTCGACAATGCAGTCGGGGACGGCGTCAATCACCAGTTCGCGCAGCCGCGCCAGCTTGGCTGGAGCGATATCTGGCAGGTTCGCGGCGAGGTTCCGCTGTACCTCATCCAGGATCGCATGCGTCCACTTGGCCTGGACCAGGCCAGATTGCGCTAGCCGGATCAGCAGGTCCCTTTGCGTGTTGCCGAATAGGGCGTTGGCATCGTAGATCACGACAAAAGGCATGACTACAGCCCCAGTTCCTGGCCTAGTTCGCTCAGTTCGTCGGCCGCCCCTCTGCGCTTAGCCGAGTCCTGACGCTTGTACTCCATGAGGTCGTCATGCCGGATTCGTCGATGTCTGCCGACCAGCCGGTACGGGATGGCGCCTGACTCCAATAGGCTGATGAGATACGGGCGCGAGACATTTAGCATGGCTGCTGCCTGCTGTGTCGTCAGCTCCGCGTGTGACGGCATCACCTGCACGCCTCGCCCCTCAGCGACCTGGGCAAGGATGAAGGCCAGCATCGACACGGCTTCGCGCGGGAGGATCAAGGCGTCGTCGCCAACCACCTCTGCCGCAACCTCGATGGTCTTTTCCTCTGGGTGTCGCATCAGATAGTCCTTGATGCGTCGGAGCGCCCGCTCTGACTGCTCCTGGTCAAGGCTGCCCGGTTTGATCGAGCTTGCGAGTTGCGTTCCTGTCATGTGTCTATCCTTCCCCGCTGTAAGCGAAGTATCCGCAACAAGCGCAGCAAACGCAAGCGGCTGCGCTGCCGATCTCGGCCTACATGCGCTGGCGCTGTCGCCAACGGATCTGACATTCAGGTGGCCGATGCCCGTGAGCTGCAGACCACAGTCGTGGCCACATTGGCGATCCCACAGTGGGGACGGGAGCGTCAGGCGGACAGGTGCGGCGTCGCGCAGGACACTGGATCGCGGGCTGATCGTCGGGCCATTTGCGGGCCATTAAGAGGGGTGAAGAGGGGTCAACCACGGTCACTCAGGACCGGCTCTTCGCCCAGCTCAGCGCACTAACGGGCCGTGATCGATGCAGTTCCCAAGCTGACAGCGCGGGGTCGATTCCCGTCACCCGCTCCAAGTTACCGGGCCGACTGCATGGCCTTTCGCTTCGGGGCGCTTCGCGCTCGTGTGCTTCGGACAGTGCCGCCCAGGGGGCTCCGCCCCCTTCGACTCCCGTAAACCCCACGCTCGCTCCGCTCGCCTTCCACCCGCCCGTTGCATGGTTACCGGGTGGGCCAGCGAATACCCGCCCCGAACGCGATACCTGGGTTTCGCCCGGTCGAGGCGGGTGGCAGTACGGCCAATGGTGACCGGGTCTTTCCTTTGACGTGGGCGGAGGGTCATTGCTGCCAAAAGGGGGAGCGCCTACCTGTCAGGTCATCGCTCTCGGTGCGCCGGGGTGCCAGGATTGGTGGCGTACCGAGCCCAACCGGACAGAAGGACACCATGCCCGCCTACGTCATAGCTCGCCTGCAGGACGCCGCCCCGCACCTGGAGATCGCCGAGTACGTCGAGCGCCTCCCCGCCACCTTTGAGCCGTACGGTGGCCGCTACCTCGTGCACGCTACGCAGCACGAGGTTGTCGAGGGCAACTGGTCCGGATCTGTCGTGATGATCGGCTTCCCGGGGATCGCCGAGGCGCGGGCCTGGTGGGACTCACCCGCCTACCGTGAGATCGCGCCGCTGCGCTCGCGACACATCGAGGGCGACATCATTCTGATCGAAGGCGTCCCTGAGAACTATGCCCCGACCGCCGCTGTCAAGGCGATACGGGCGGCCTGCCTACCGACTGGCCCTCGGGACGGGCGCACCAGCACCGGGTAATGAGCCCGCCGTCCGGCTGGATCGACGCAGTCACCGGGGTCGAGTTGGAGCCATCGACGGTGCACGACAAATTCCCCGGAATCGCCCGATCTCGGGCCATTAACCAAGGCGGGAAGCGGTCAACCACGGTCACTCACGACCTCGCCGGCAACATGTCCATCCGGCGCTGAACCAGGCCAGATTGCGCTAGCCGGATCAGCGGGTCCTTTTGCGTGTCGCCGAATAGCGTTGGCATCGTAGATCACGACAATGGCATGAGCTCCTGGCCTGGTTCGCTCAGTTCGTTCGGCCGCCCTTACCGCGGGTGTGGCCGCCGTCCGGTGGTGGAACGTCGTCTGGGAAGGGCTCGCCGGCCGAAAACTGTTTGTTGCGTTCCGCCGACCGTGCAAGGCTCCACTGTGGGTAAGCCCAGCGTAGGAGCCGCGAGTGAGTAAGTCCTCGATCTTGAATGTGACGTTCGACTGCTCGGACGCCGAGTCCATGGCGCGTTTCTGGAGCGAGGTCACCCGCTGGCCCCGCTCTAAAGTGGAGATGCCAGGCAACCCTTTCTGGTGGGTAGGCACCGAAGGTGATGCCTCCCCTCACCTTGTCTTCGTCGAAGTGCCGGAGTCCAAGCGCAGCAAGAATCGAGTTCACCTCGATCTCATGCCCCATGACGGATCTCAAGTCCAGGAGATTGCCCGGCTCGAATCGTTGGGTGCCCGCATCGTGGACGACCGCCGGGGCGTCACCCCTGGCGGATGGGTCGTGATGGCCGACCTTGAGGGCAATGAGTTCTGCGTTGAGGGCGGCGCGTAGCCGGGTCCGCGTTTGTCACCGCGGGCGCACCGCGACCGACATAGCATGATCAAGCTAACCGGAGGAGTCATCATGCGCATCGCCATCCCGCTGTTTGATCGGTTCACGGCCCTTGACGCCGTCGGCCCGTACGAGGTGCTCAAATATCTCCCTGACGCCGAGATCGTGTTCGTCGCCGAGGAGCCGGGGCCAGTGCGAGATGTTCCCAAGTGGTTGGCCATCAGCGCCGACGCGGCGTTCGCCGATATCGACTCCTGCGATGTGCTGCTCGTTCCCGGGGGACCAGGCAGTCGAGGCCTTGTGAAGGACGACAAGCTTCTCGGCTGGATCCGTCGCATGCACGAGGGGAGCACCTGGACGACCTCCGTCTGTACGGGCTCACTCCTGCTGGCCGCAGCGGGGCTGCTCAAAGGACTCCCTGCGACGACGCACTGGGCGGCAAGCGACGTCCTGGAGTCGTTCGGAGCCATCTACACTCCCGAGAGAGTCGTGGTCCAGGAAAAGATCGTGACCGCTGCAGGGGTTTCGTCGGGCATCGACATGGCCCTCACCTTGGCGGCACACATTGCTGACCAGACCACGGCCGAGGCGATCCAGCTCGCCATCGAGTACGACCCTCAGCCGCCTTTTGACGCAGGCTCTCCTGCCAAGGCGCCGCAGGCCGCCAAGGATCTTCTCGCCAGGGGAATCGGAACCCGTTGACCTGCAAGCGATCAGCGCACAACGTTGTCAGAGGTCTCGCGGTGGGCAGGATGCGGGCGGGCGTACCCGGACACGCCGCGCGGGCTGTGGCACACCGGGAAGCCGATCTTCGGCTTGCCGGTCAGGCGCACGATGCCGTGGGGTTGTCGTACCTGCTGGACGCTGGCGGCTTCAGCGTCCAGTCAGGCCGGTGGTGTCAGGCTCACGGTCCAGTCAGGCCGGGGTCGTCAGGCTCACGGTCCCGACCAGAACGGGTCCCGGCCGATGAAGCCCACCAGCTTGGTCTGGACATCCGAGTCGGCGGGCACCTCCACCCGGGAGCCGTACTGGCCGGAGGAGCGGAGAACCTCCTCCATCTGCTCCATCGGGCCGAGGAGTTGGGCACAGAAGTCGGGGTCCAGCCGGTCGTCCTGGCCGGTCGCCCTGGACAGATCCCAGGTGTGCATGAACACGTCAGCGGTGTAGAACTGGTCGATCGCGGTCGCCAGAGGCAGGCTGCCCGTGTGCGGGTTGGTGAGTTTCCTGTGCGCGGTCTGCGGATCGTCCAGCACCGCCTGCACGGCGTCGCAGTGCACTTGCCACGCGGCGACCGGGTCCTCGTCCACCGAGGGTCCGCGGCGCAGTTCGATGCCGGCGCCGGAGGCCAGGAACCCGGGGAACCACTCGGTCAGGTGCCGAACGATGTCGCGGGCGGTCCAGTCGGCGACCGGGGACGGCACGTCCCATGACGTGGTTCCGCGGACCCGGTCGGTGAAGAGCCCGGCGACCTGCCGGTGTCGCTCGGCCGGAAGGTCAGACAGCGCCATCGACGATCATCCTCTCCAGCTTGGCGTAACCTTCGTCGACACCGACCTCCATACCGCTGCGCAGCAACGCGTCGCGGCCTTCGAAGCTGTCGACCAGCGACTGCGCGCGCAGCCGCGTACGGCCGTCGCCCAGGTCCTCGAACCACAACGTCTCCAGCGCGACTCCGTCGGGATCGCCGTCGAAGGAGAAGGTCTGCACGATACGGTCCGGCCGTACCTCGTGGAAGCAGCCGTGGAACCCGTACTCCGTGTCGTTGTGGACCGAGACGTACCGCCAGCTGCCGCCGGTATGCGCGTCCCAGTGCTCGATCCGGGTGGCCGTGTCGTTGGGGCCCACCCACTGGGCGAACAGCGCGGGATCGGTGTGGGCGCGGAACAGTTGCTCGGGCGTTGCCGCGAAGTCACGAGCCGTCCGGATGATCGGCACCCCCGGGTCGGCTTCGATGGCCGTCTCCTTGATCGTGTTCATGTGGTTCGTCTCCGTTCGTTTCCGCCAGGACGGCGTCAAGGCGCCGGTAGCGCTGCTCGACGCGGCGGCGGTGGCGCTCGATCCAGGTGTCCATCAGGTCGAAGGCATGGGCCTCCAAGCGCACCGGCCGGGGTTGCTGCCCCTGTGGCCGGCTGACGAGCCCGGCGTCCTCCAGCACCCGCAAGTGTTTGTAGACGGCCTGCAGCGTCATCTGGTACGGCTCGGCCAGCTGGCTCGCGGTCGCGTCGCACTCCGAGAGCCGGGCCACCATGTCGCGCCGGGTCGGATCCGCGAGGGCGGCGAAGACGCGCGACAGCGTGTCCGTGACCATCGGCCCCTCCAGTTTCAACTCAATGGTTGAAAAGACTCTAGGGCGCAGTCGCCCAATCGTCAACCGTGAGGTTGAAAGCGCTGTTCAGCCATGGCAAGGCCGGGATGTTGTCACGCGCCGAGTCGATCGCCGGTGAGATGCGCGGGTCGCCGAAATGGCTAGCGGGAGCGGGGAGAGGAACGGGCGAGGCGGTCGTTGACCGTGCGCTGTCGTTCCGTCGATAGACCGCGAGCAGCCATGGCTCGATGCAGAAGAGCTCGATCGAAGCCCTGCGCCGCCATGTGATCCATAAGAGGTTCGTATCGATCGGGCCGGTCGCGCAGGAGCTCTGTGGCCAGCCGCAGTTCCAGGCGCACCACGGGAACGCGATGCGGGCCGCACGTGATCAAGACGTGGTGTTGCCACGGGCCGCGGCCGACGCACTCCATCTCATCGGAGTCGGTCTCCTGCTCAACCGTGCTGATCTCTACGTGGACCCCGTGTACGTCATACCTGGCGAAATACTGCGGGCTTTGGGCGAGCCACGATGCCGCGTACAGGCAGGGGAAGGACGCCAGAGCGGCGGCGAACGCGTCCACGTCCTTCCGCCGAGCCACCAAAAGGTCGATGTCTCCGACGGGAAGCCGAACACCTTGCAGCAGAGCGGCGCCCGTGCCACCCATGCGGTACGCCGGGTCGGCCCCCGCAACCCTCAGGGCGGTGAGTGTCGTCTCCAGCGCCGAGGTCACGTCCTTCAGGCGCAGAGACGCCGCACCAGTTCCCATGACGATCAGCGTACCGATCACGAGCCATCGGGGGCAGGGCCGGGACGCCCTGCCGGACCAGGACGCCTGCCGTACCTTGATCGACAGCTGCCGATCAGAACTGCTGGAGCCCGAGCCGCCAGGCGAGGAGCCCTTCAGGCGCGTCGGTCTGGGCGAAACCCGCGCTGACCAGTTCACCCTCGATCACGTCGCGTACGGGACGGTAGGCGTAGCCGACGGTATCCTCTTCGCTGATGACCTTGTCGTTCTCCATGATCCGATAGAGGTAGCGGGCCTTGCACCTCTCCTCGTCCGACTCGATGATCTCCGACAGGATGGTGTACGTGTGCCGGCCCACCTGCCGCGCTTCCAACTCCTTGAGCGGACTCGGTGCCGGGGGCCCGCCGTCGTGCCAGGTGAAGATTAAGAGGCCGCCGGGCTCCAGCTGGGTCGCCAGCACCGGCCAGAGCCGCTTGCGGTAGTCCGGCTCCAGGGCGTAGATCACATTGATCATCACCATGGCCTCAACAGGCTCGTCCAGGTCCACGCTCAGCGCGTCATAGGGCAGCACGGTCACGCGCTTGAGCAGCTCAGGGCGGGCACTCAGCCGGGACAGCAACATCCCGCGCATACCGGCCGAGGGCTCCAGTGCGAAGATCTCGGCCGGTGTCCAGTCGGCTATCGAGGTGGTGATCAGGCCGGTGCCCGCACCGATCTCCAGGATGCTCCGCTGGGCCCCGGTGAGAAGAGAGGGGAGCTTCTCACGGATGCCTGGCACATGCCCGCTTTCGTGGAACAAGTCATAGAAGGGGAGGGAGATGAAGTCGGTCATGGCGAGCAACGCTACCGCGCAAACGCTCAAGGAACCCAGCAGCGAGCTGGAAGGGCCTTCTCCCTGATCCCGCCCTCACCGTCGGTCTCGACGAACCATGCGTTCCGGTCGGGGAGTACGCTCACGACCTCGTGCAGTTCGGTGCCCACATAGTGGAGGGCGACGCCGTCTTCAGTGGCGTATCCGGCCCGCAGCGTGCCGTTCGCCACGAAGTCGCGGAACCGGGCCCGCCGGGGCTGATCGCCCAGGTCGTCATGGACACCATTGCTGAACGGCAGGAAGTTCAAGCCGTCACTGAGGGCATCGAGGCCGTCACCGAAGGAGTCGGTCACGCCGCCAGCGTGCCAGCACAGGCTGCCCGCGCTCTGGCCGGCCAGCACGACACCCTTCTCCCAGCACTCTCGCAAGATCTCATCGAGGCGGTGCGCACGCCAGACCGCCAGCAGATTCACCACGCTGCCCCCTGACACGAAGATCACATCTTGAGCGAGGAGATGCGCCCGCACGTCGGGCACATTCGGCTGCGTGAACAACTGGAGGAAGGACAGGTCCGTGTCACCGAACGACGCGGCCCGCGCCCGCCAGCCGTCGATGTGCTCCCGCGAGTCACCCACCGCCGTCGCGATGAGGCACATCCGCGGTTTACGCACACCGGCCAACTGCCTGGCCTGCCATATCTGCACGCCGACGTGCGGAAACCCCGGCGGGGGGAACAACACCCCCGAACAGGCCAGGATCTGCGGCTCTCTGATCATGAAAACGTATGATCCGCCTGGATGCGGTGCGCATGTGACTGCGAGGTGACGTTCAAGCCCGGATCACCCGCGGTCGGATTCCTGCCCGGCTCGGCGCGTCATCTCCGTGATCCAGACGGGCGCGAACGGAGACGTGCAGCCCGGGGACGTCGGGTAGTCCTTGAGCACCTCCAGGCGTTCGCCGATGTCGATGGCACGGGCGCGGAGTTCGGCGTGCTCGATCCCGATCTGGGCCAGGCAGGTGTTCATCGCCCACTGCAGGCGGTCGGGGGCGTCTTTCATCTCCGCCTCGATGACGTCGAGCAGCCCTGCGAGGTCGAGACCTCCGGGCTTCTTCGCCACGCGATCGGCGGTCAGCGCCCAGCCCGCACTAGCGACCGCTGGATCCGGATCGGCGAACCAGGCCAGGCGCAGCTCTTCGGCGTGCGGGCTCTTCTTCACCACGTAGTTCACGAGCCAGTCGTGCACCTTCGGCGTGCGCGCCTCGCGCACCATGACGTCCAGCTCGTCAGGCTCGAACGCCTTCGGGCGGCAGATCAGGAGCGCCAGCAGTCTCGCCGCGGTGTCACCCGTCTCCCAGAGCCGGCGCGCGAGCTCCTGCTGCGTCTTCAGCCGTTTCGCGAGCGCGCGCAGCTTGCTGAGGTTGACGCCGTGGCCGTCACCGTGTCTCTCGTTGACCGCGCGCATCTTCGGATCCTCAAGCTCGGCCAGTTCGGCCATCACCTCGGGCACCGTCGTCTCGGCCACCTCAGCCTCCTGTCCATCATGTCCGCGATCGAGCCTACGACGGGGGCTGCAACCGGCGCAGCGCCTGCATGGCGTCCTTCTCGATGCGGGAAAGATCGTGGAGGATGACGCCGGCCTGCTGGAGGTGCCCGGCGTCGCCGCTCTCCCCAGCCTTCGCGATCAAGGTGGACACGTCGGTCCACAGGGCGGTGGCCTCGGCGTACAGCCTGTGACCGGCGCGCAGGTCACGGTCGTCGATGAGCCGGGTGCACTCGTCGAGGAAGTCGCGGTAGAGGGCGCGGAACAGGGCGCCGCCGGTGCCGCCCTTCTCCATGAGCAGGGCGGCCTGCGGCAGATCCCGTTGCGGCTCGCCGGCGCGCCGCAGCCATCCGGGCACCTTCTGGCCGGCTTTCTCGATGCCGCGGTGGCCCAGGTTCGCGATGGGGGCGGAGAGGAAGGCGCCGGCGCAGTCTTTGATGGCGGGGATGAGCTGGTCCTGCCAGGAAAGCGGGTGAGCCGGCAGGGTGATGGTGAAGGATCGGTTTCTGGCGGTCATCGGGCCGCGTTCGGCTCGTGCCTTGGCGAGGCCGGCCCGGCTGGTGCGCACCGCTCCTCCCTGCTGGTCGGTGTCCACCAGGTAGACGTCGTGCTCGTCGTAGCCGTACATGGCGACGACGTGACCGCCGAAGTGCACCTTGGAGCGGAAATAGTCCAGGTGGTACGAGTCGAGCTGGAGGCCGACAGGCCGGCCGGCGTCGATGGGGGCGGCCACGTTCTCCCACGCCTTGCGCGGCGAGGTGGTCTCCTTGACCAGCAACGTCAGCCCCAGCCTGGTGGCCAGGTTCCTGGTGAGGTCGAAAGGCCTGACGCGGCCCGCGAGAAAGGGGAACGCCATGCCCTTGCTGTCCCAATAGAGGAAGGACAGGCCCGAACCCAGCCCGAACAGCATGGGCTCGGACAGGTCGAGTCCCTCATGCCGCAACAGCGCCCCCAGCGCCGTCGTCTCACAGTGGTGCATGCCGCGGGCCTCGACGTCCTTCACGATGGTCATGTGCCGCTCTCCTCATGCACGACGCGGCGTACGGCCGCACCCTCCCGGTGGGATACAGCATGAGGCCTCCCATGGTGGGAGAGTCCAGCCGTACGACGGGGCGTCCGGCGGGAACGATCACCTGGTGGGGCTTCTGAGTTCGGCAGGAACCCGGGTGATAACTTCATGATTGTGGCGGATTGGGAGCTTCGGCCGGCTTCGGTGGCGGATGTCGAGGCGGTGGCCGAGTTGCGAGCCGTGGTGTTGAGGTCGGATCTCGGGCGGCTTGGACGATACGACGAGCGACGCGTGCGGCAGCGGCTGCGGAACGGGTTCGCGCCGGAGCACACCTGGATGATCGCGGTGGATGGCGCCTTGGCCGGCTGCGTGGCACTGCGGCCGGCGGAGCGTACCTACTGGCTGGAGCACTTCTACCTCGATCCGGATGCGCAGGGCAGGGGCGTCGGCTCTGCCGTGCTGAGCAGGTTGCTGGAACGGTGCGACCGCGAGGACGCCGTGGTGCGGTTGAACGTCCTGCAGGGCAGTCCGGCCCGCCGGCTGTACGAGCGGCACGGGTTCACGGTCGAGACCGAGGACGAGGTGGACGTCTTCATGGTTCGCCGGCCCGTCTCCGCCTGCTGACCGGGATCGATTCGCGGCAGCGCGGCCGTGCGGGGCGCCGTCACCGCCTGGCCGCTCTGGCTCGCTTCGACGTCGTCGCGCGCGCAGGGACGGCGACATGCCCGCTGATCGGTTACGCGGACAAATAATAAGTAAAGCTTCTTGTTGACAAGAAAGGAGCACTGAGATTACATCCAGTTGATCGGGGGGCGAAGACCACAGACCGGAGGTCTCCATGCGCAAACCCCGGCTCCTCCTCGCGGCCACGGCCATGCTCGTCGCCCTGGCCGGCGGCCTGGTCACCGGCGCCCACCCGGCCGAAGCCGACATCGGCCCGGTCACCTGGTCCGACGAGTTCAACGCCGCCGCCGGGACGTCCGTCGACGGCTCCAAGTGGAAGTTCGACATCGGCGGCGGGGGCTGGGGCAACAACGAGCTGCAGTACTACACCGACTCGACCCGCAACGTCTATCACGACGGGCAGGGCCACCTGGCCATCACCGCCCGCAGGGAGAACCCGTCCAACCTGCAGTGCCACTACGGCACCTGCCAGTACACCTCCGGCCGGATCCTGACCGCCGAGAAGTTCACCCAGACGTACGGCCGCTTCGAGGCCAGCATCAAGATCCCCCGGGGGCAGGGCATCTGGCCCGCGTTCTGGATGCTCGGCGGGCGCAACTGGCCTGACGACGGCGAGATCGACATCATGGAGAACATCGGCAGCGTCCCGAACACCGTGCACGGCACCGTCCACGGCCCCGGCTACTCCGGCGGCAGTGGCATCGGCGGCAGCCGAACGATCGGCGCGCCACTCGGCGACACCTTCCACAGATACGCGATCGAGTGGTCACCCAACCTCATCGTCTGGTATCTGGACGGCTCGGAATACTTCCGCATCACCCCGGCCGACCTGCGCGGCAACCGGTGGGTGTTCGACCACCCGTTCTTCATGATCATGAACGTGGCGGTCGGCGGCAACTGGCCAGGCCCTCCCAACTCCAGCACCACGTTCCCGCAGACCATGCTGATCGACTACGTCCGCGTCTCCGCGTGGACCGACGGCGGGACGGGGTCGGGCAGCGCGCTCAAGTCCAGCCTGAACGGCCGCTGCATCGACATCCCCGGTGCCGACCCCGTGGACGCCGCCCCACTGCAGATGTACGACTGCAACGGAACCGCCGCCCAGCAATGGTCCGTCAACGGCGACGGCACCGTCCGCGCGATGGGCAAGTGCATGGACGCCGCGGCGGCCGGCACCGCCAACGGCACGCCGATCCAGCTCTACACGTGCAACGGCACCGGCGCCCAGCGCTTCACCCTCAGCCCGGCGGGCGACCTCGTCAACATCGCGGCCAACCGGTGTGTGGACGTGGTGGACCGCAACCCCGCCAACGGCGCGCGGCTGCAACTGTGGGACTGCACCGGCGCGTCCCACCAGAAGTGGACCCGTTCCTGAGGGATGTTCCCGGTCGTTGTGGTCCACCGGCCCGCCGTCCGTGATCCGGTGGGCCAGGATCGGCGGTGGACGAACCGTCTCTCCGATCCGGCTGGGAGGGGGAACCGGTCCTGCGTGACGGCTTACGTCTTCAGCGAGTCGAGGTGCGTTGAGAGGACGCTGGTCGCCCAGCTCGTATCCGCCGTGGGCGGCTCGTAGACCAGGTGGCCGGCGAGTCCGTCGATGACCGCGTGCAGTCGCAGGGCTTCCAGCTGCACGTCTCGCCCCGGCGCCAGGTCGATGCCGTTGTCGAGCTGGGCGATCATCCAGCGGCAGGTTTCGCGAAGGGCCTCGTGCGCCTCCGCGCGGGGGCCTCTGAGGCTCTCTTCGGCGGTGGCGGCGCTGAACAGCGCCATGTTGACCTCCATCTCCGCGCGCCGCTCGTCGTCGAGCGGCAGCAGCTCGCGCGCCACGGTCTCGACGGCCTGCCTGATGGTGGGTTGTGGCGGGATGGCGGTGATTCGGGCGCGGACGCGATTGATCACGAGCTGCATGGCGAAGACCAGCAGTTCGCTCTGCGTCCTGAAGACGTGGCGCAGCGATCCGGCGGAGACTCCCGCCTCGGCGGCGACCATACGCACGGAGACGTGGCCTACGCCGTGGCGCATGATCACTCGCCAGGCTGCTTCGGCGAGCTCTTCGCGGCGCTGTTCATGATCGATGAGCCTGGGCATGGGCTCCATGTTAGCTCAGTCGTGCTAGCATATCGTCTTATGGCAGTACGGCTGTACCAAGAAAAGAGCGTTCCCGCCGCTCTCCGCCTGCTCGTCCCCGAAATGCTCGTCCTGCTCGTCCTCTATGTCGCCCTACCGGTGCAGATGGCCGTCGACCGCGACTCCACCAGCGCGTCGATCATGCGTAACAACCCCACTCTGGACCCCGCCAGTCTCGGCTTCGCCGTCAACGCCGCCATCGTTTACGCGATCGTCCTGCATGCCCTCGACGCTGTCCTCGTCGTCTGGTTCGTCCTCAAGGCGCTCAAGGGGCGCCACTGGGCCCGCATCGCCCTCACCGTCTACCTGGTCATCGCCACCCTCGCCAGCTTCATCTCGGCCGCCGCCGGCTCGGAGTACTACTGGGCCGTCATCTCCGGCGACGTCATCCATCTCGCCATGATCGCTGCCCTCTGGCTGCCGGCCTCCGCCCGCGAGTTCTTCGCCGCGCATCGCCGCCACTCCGGATGAGTACAGGCGACCGCCGCTACAGGTCCAGAGCCCCCACCGTCTCGCCGTCGCTCTCCTCGCCCGTGAGATGGAAGCCGATCTTGCGGTAGAAGCCCTCGGGGCCGTCGTCGCCGGGGTGCCAGGTGACGTACATCCGCGTGCAGCCGCGCCGCCTGAGGTGGGCGGCCACGGCTTCGACGGCGAAGCGGCCGACCCCGCGCGCCTGCGCGTCGGCAGCCACGTTGAGCCGCCACATGCCCGACCGGAAGTCGACCCCCTTGCCGTTCCAGTCGATGTCGAGGAAGGCCATGAGGAACCCCACGGGACGGTCGTCGTCGAGGACCAGGCGGGGCCAGGCGACCTGCTGGTGGACGTACGCCTCCGCCAGCGACTTCGCCACGGGCGCGACGAACCGTTCCTGGTCGGGGCGGACCTGTATGGCGAGGGCCGTCTCGATGTTGGCGGGGGTGATCGGCACCAGCCGGAGGGCGTCTGCGGTCATGGGAGAACCATAGGTCAGGGCCGCTCGGCCGGTCGCTGCGTGCTGTAACTCTTCGGGGGCGCACAGCTATCTCTCCAGTGTGGCCTGTCATCTCACCTGCGAGGAGCGCCTATGGTCCGATACCGGTTCAATCCTCCTCCCGGCTGGCGGCTGTTCGGCGGCCGCAGACGCCTGGAGAAGGAGAACTCCCGCCTGCGTGCCTGGGTGGAACGGCTGGACGGGATGGACGCCGTGCGGATCGCGGAGCTGACCGAAGGACTGCGCGCCGAGCACGAAGGGCTGCGCACCGCCCTCGACGATGTGACCCGGCGGCTGCGGGAGGCCGAGCAGCGGATCGTGTGGACGGAGGAGACCGCGCTGCTGCAGGAGGTGGGCGTCTACGAATACCGCCACCCGCTGACCGACGCGGTCGCCTACAAAGAGCGTCTCGCGCAGGTCAAGGCTCGCATCAAGGAGATGGCCAGGGAAGGGCGGGTCATCGTCGGCACCACCGGCCGGCCAGCGGGTGGGGCTCGATGTGCGGTGAGCTACGGTTGGGGCACGACGTCGTCATCGACGCGCTGGTGCATTCGCGTGAAGGTCGTGATCGGCTGCGGAGACTGGCGGCCGGGCACGGCGCCCGCTTCGTGGGTGTGGAGACCGTGTGCTCCGACGCCTCGGCGCACCGCGAGCGGGTCGAGAGCCGAAGCAGGGGCATCCCCGGCTGGCCGAGCACCGTGAGCTGGGAGCACGTCGCCCGCATGCGCGCGAAATGGCAGCCCTGGCGCGAGCCCCACCTCGTCATCGACACCATGCAGCCGATCGAGACGTGCGTCGAAACCGTCATCGGGGCGGGGCCGCTGCGGACGTGGAGGCCCCTCCCCGCGCCTTGATCGAGGAGGGGTTCCATGCGTGTCGCGTTGGAGGGTTACGCCAGCAGGGTGCTCGGCGTCTCTCACGTCGAGCGGGAGGTGTCGTGGGAGCACGGCGCAACGTGCGTGCTGCGGGTGCGCGACCGCGCCGGCCGGACGTGGTACGCCAAGCGCCACCGGCGCAAGGACGGCTACGCGCGCGAGACGTTCGCGTACCGGCACTGGGTGCCCGTCCTGGGCGACCATGCGCCGCGCCTGCGTGCCTGCGACGACGGGCTCCAGGCGCTGGTGCTCTCGGCTGTCCCCGGCACGCACGCGCAGGAGGTGGGGGCCGAGGGGCACCACCAGGCCGGTGTGCTGCTGCGGCGGTTCCACGAGGCGGCGCCGCCCGAGCCGTGGGAGGGGTTCGCGGCGGCCAAGCGTGCCCGTCTGGAGCACTGGGTCCCTCGTTCCGCAGGCGTGATCGAGCGGGGCGAGCTGGACTTCGTCCGGTCACGGGTGCGTGAGCTGGACGGGCTGCCGCGGCCGGCGCGGGTGCCCTGCCACCTGGACTACACGCCGAGGAACTGGCTGACGGGCGAGGAGGGGCTGCACGTCGTCGACTTCGAGTGGGCGGCCACCGAGGTCTGGATCAACGACGTGGCGCGGCTCTCCTTCGGTGCCTGGCGGGAGCGGCCGGGGCTGGGGGAGGCGTTCCTCGACGGGTACGGCCGCCGGCCCACGGAGGACGAACTGGCCCTGCAGGCGTCCTGCTACGCGCTGACCGCGATGTGGATGATGATCTGGGCCCGCGAGCACGGCGAGGCCGCCTTCGAGGCGGGGCTCCGTGACCAGCTGCACTTCCTGATGCGAGGGGAGCGCGGCAAAACCGGCGCCGGATGACGCCGTGCCGGACGGGGTCTGGGTTCGGGTCGATGTCCGAGCACCCGCCCGTGATCCGGCCGAGAACCCCCGAAGACCTGCCCGCCCTGCGTCGACGCGCTCGCCGCCGTGCACGCCTCAGACCGTTACCCCGTCGACCGGCCCGTTCGCCTCGGTCACCCGGCTCTTCGTCGCCCCTCGGAAGGCGTGGCCAGCGACACGCCCCCCGCCTCCTCGACGCGGCCGCCGGGGTGGGGATGCCGCTGGTGCTGGACGTGTCCGACGACGGTCACGCGGCCATCGACCTGTACGAACGCGCGGGGTGGCGGCGCGTGGCCAGCGCCCGCGGCGACTGGGTGAACGCGGCCGGTGAGGTCGCCCTGCCGCACTTCTACGTGAGCCCCGAGACCGGGCCCGGCCTGGCCCCGCCACGACTGTCTGTGGAGACAGCGGGTGGCGGGGCGGCTTGAGGGTCAGCCGTCGGGCGACGCCTTCGCCATCATCGCGCGTTCCTCCCGGGTGGCGATGAGACCGGCCGGTGCGAGGATCTTGGACTCCTCGAACGGCGCCTCCGCGGTCGGCAGCGTCTCCCCGCTCCTGATCACCCGGATCCACACCCGCAGCGCGTCCAGGATCACGACGATGATGAGGATCGCGAACAGCGCGGCCAGGATGCCGTCGATGGTGGAGTTGAGCACGATCTGCTCCATCTCGCCCTGCGTCTTGGCGGGTGCGAGCAGCTGCCCCTGGTCCAGGGCCGTCTGGTAGCGGTCGCGCTGGGAGAAGAAGCCGAGCGTCGGGTCGGGCGAGAACACCTTCTGCCAGCTGGCCGTGAGCGTGACGGCGACGTCCCAGGCCAGCGGGATCGCCGTCACCCAGGCCCATTTCAGCCGCCCGCTCTTGATCAGCAGGGTCGTGCCCACGGTGAGCGCCACGGCGGCGAGCAGCTGGTTAGCGATGCCGAACAGCGGGAAAAGCTGGTTGATGCCGCCGAGCGGGTCGTTGACGCCCTGGTAGAGGAAGTAGCCCCAGGCGGCCACGACGACGGCGCTGGTGACGATGAGGCCGGGCCACCAGCTGACCCGGGAGATCGGCTTCCACACGTTGCCGATCGTGTCCTGGAGCATGAACCGTCCCACCCGGGTGCCGGCGTCCACGGTGGTGAGGATGAACAGCGCCTCGAACATGATCGCGAAGTGGTACCAGAACGCCTGCAAGGCGGCTCCGCCGAGGAAGCCGGAGAAGATCTGCGAGATGCCGACGGCCAGGGTGGGCGCGCCGCCCGTCCGGGCGATCAGCGTCTCCTCTTGTACGGCGTCCGCCGCCGCCGACAGTTGCTCGGGCGTGATGACGAAGCCGAGGTTCGTCACGGCCTGGGAGGCGCTCTCGACGGTGGCCCCGACGACGCCGGCGGGGGAGTTCATGGCGAAGTAGAGGCCGGGGGTCAGCACGCAGGCGGCCGTGATGGCCATGACGGCGACGAACGACTCCATGAGCATGGAGCCGTAGCCGATCATCCGGACCTGCGACTCCTTCTGGATCATCTTGGGCGTGGTGCCGGACGAGATCAGCGCGTGGAATCCCGACAGTGCCCCGCAGGCGATGATGATGAACACGAACGGGAACAACGACCCGGCGAAGACCGGCCCTTCGCCGCTGAACGCGAAGTCGGTGAAGGCCGGCGTCTTCAACGTCGGCATCGTGATGGCGATGCCGATCGCGATCAGCGCGATGGTGCCGATCTTCATGAACGTCGACAGGTAGTCGCGCGGAGCGAGCAGCATCCACACGGGCAGCACCGCGGCGACGAACCCGTACGCGATGAGCCAGAGCGCCAGGGCGGACGGGCTCAGCGTGAAGAACGGCGCCCAGCTGGAGTCCTGCACCCAGCCACCGGCGACGATCGCCAGCAGCAGCAGCGCGACGCCGATCACGGTGGTCTCGACGACCTTGCCCGGCCGGATCACCCGCAGGTAGAACCCCATGAACAGGGCGATCGGGATGGTCATCGCGATGGAGAAGACGCCCCACGGCGACTGCGCCAGGGCGTTGACCACGACCAGCGCCAGCACCGCCAGCAGGATGATCATGATGGCGAAGACGGCGATGAGCGCGGCGGCCCCGCCGACCGGCCCGATCTCGTCGCGGGCCATCTGCCCGAGGCTGCGCCCGTTGCGCCGCATCGAGAAGAACAGGATCACCATGTCCTGCACGGCCCCGGCGAAGATCACGCCGGCGACGATCCAGATGGTGCCGGGCAGGAAGCCCATCTGCGCGGCCAGCACGGGCCCGACCAGCGGACCAGCGCCGGCGATGGCGGCGAAGTGGTGGCCGAAGAGGATGCGCCGGTCGGTCGGGTGGTAGTCGATGCCGTTGTCGAGCCGCTCGGCCGGGGTGGCGCGCCGGTCGTCGGCACCCAGCACCCTGCGCACGATGAAGCGGGCGTAGAAGCGGTAGGCGATGGCGTACGAGCCGAGCGCGGCGGCCAGCAGCCAGACCGCGCTGACCTCCTCGCCCCTGGACAGGGCCAGCACGGCCCATCCCGCGGCACCGACGAGGGCGACCGCCGTCCAGATGACGATGGAACGCAGTTTCACCGGTTACCTCCCATCTAGAGAGCCATACAGAGGGCGCCCCAGGCAGCAGCGCAGTCCGGCGTCCGGCGGCAGATCGGTGGTGAATCGCCGCCAGCGCCACAGCGGACGGCAGTCGATCGTGACGGGGAGGTCGGTGAGATGCACCCAGGCGGTCGGATGCGCGTACACCAGGTCGGTCCCGAGCGGGCGTGCGCGCCGGGGCAGTCGCGAGCGGCGCAGCGGCCGGACCGAGAACTCGCCCGCGTCCGCGCAGCAGAGCCCGGTCACGTGCCAGTCGAAGAACACCACTTCTTCGTCGCCCAGTGCTTCACGTGCGGCAGGAGTCAACGTGATTCGGGACATCTGGTGCTCCTGAATAACAGGTAGCTCAGAAATTAACGTCGGCCTTACCCGCTGTAATGACCTTTGAAACCCGATCGACAGCACGCCCCCGACCAAGGGAAGGTCGGGGGCGCCGGTCAACGGGTCATGACTTCTTCCACGGCTCGAAATAGGCCACCGTGGTGAAGTCGACCTCCGTTCCTGAGAGCAGGTCCCCGGACGTCATGCTCGATCCGGTCACGAAGATCCGCACCCCGGTGTCGTCGGTGGCGTCCACGGCGAGCGCGCGCGCGATGTCCGACGCGCCGGCCGGGCCGTCGTACTCGCCGGTCCAGACGGGCTCGCCGCTCGCGGAGTCGTACGCGATCGTCACATAGTCGACCTTCATCAGGAACTCGTCGGCTCCGGCCGGGTCGTTCATGCCCTGGCCGGTGACGACGACCTTGCCGCCGTCCGGCGTCACGGCGACGTCCCAGGCGAAGTCCTGATGGTTCGCCTTGCCGCTGTGGCGCTGCACCCACGTCCGCTCGCCCTTCGCGGGGTCGTAGGCGATCGTGGTGAAGTCCCCCCTGGTCCCCTCGCCTTCGGTGTTGCCGGTGACGTACACCGTGCCGTCCGGCCCCGTCGCGATGTCGTGCGGGGTGTCGCTGCCGTGCGCGGGGCCGTCGTAACGGTCAGCCCAGAGCTCGTTTCCCGTGGCGGTGTCGTACGCGATCGTCGCCATGTCGGTCTTCGTCTCGCCGGCGCTGGATCCGATGACGAAGAACGACGCGCCGTCCGCGGCGACCGTCATGCCGCCGGGGACGTCGATCCCGTTCGCCGGGCCGTTGTGCCGGGCCGTCCAGAGCTGCTCGCCGGTGGCGGCGTCGTAGGCCACGGTGCCCCAGTCGGACAACCCCGTGCCGGTGCCCCGGCTCTGGCCGGTGACGAAGAGCCTGGACCCGTCAGGCGTCACCTTGATCGCCCGCGCGGAGTCGGTGCCGTCGCCGGGCCCGTTGTAGTGCGCGGCCCACTTCTGTTCCCCGCTGCCCGCGTCGTACGCGACCGTGAAGTAGTCGTCCTTGCCAGGCGCGCCCAGCGAGGTGATGCCGGTGACGTAGACGTGCGTCCCGTCGGGGCCGACCGTCAGGGCGTTGGCGCGGTCCGAGGCGTTGCCCGCCCCGTTGTGCCGCGCGACCCAGAGCTCCTCGCCCGTGGCCGTGTCGTACGCGATCGTGACGGCGTCGTTGCCGGTGTCCTCGCCGGCGCTGATGCCGGTGACGAAGAGCCGGGCGCCGTCGGGGCTCACCTGGATCTCCGCCGGCTCGTCGAAGGTGCCGGCCGGTCCCGTGTACGTCGTGCTCCACAACTCGGCGCCGGTGGAGGCGTCGTGGGCGACGGTCGAGATGCGCGCGCTGCGCACGCCGGGCTTCGAGCCGTAGCTCGCGCCGGACACGTAGACCCGCTCGCCCTTGGGGTCGAGGGCGATGTGCCCGGCGGTGTCGTCCCCGCCGGCGACCCCGTGGACGGCCGCCCACGCCTCGGGCACCGGCTGTACGACGACGGGCACGCGCACGGTGTGCCGCCGATCCTTCCAGGTGAGCTGCCCGCCCACGTAGGCGTTCATGGGGGCGGTGGTCCTCGTGAGCGTCACCGTGAACGACTTGGTCTGCCCCGGCCGCAGGGTGAGCCGGCGCGGCTTGATCGTGACGTCGACGCCTTCGAGCCCGGTCGTGGAGGCGGTGTAGGTGGCGGTGCGGCGGTCGACGTTGGTGACCTCGCGGGTCACCGTGCGCGTGCCGGGCAGCCGGCCGACCGCGATGGACGGCACGTTCAGGTCGCCGGCCTCGAACGAGTGGCCCTTCCTGGCCAGGCGCTCGCAGATCCGCTCCTCGACGCCACTGGTCGAGCCGCAGAGGAAGGCCAGCCAGTCCTTGATCCCGCTGTCGAAGACCAGTCCGGGGTCGGCGGCGCCGTCCGGCACGACGTGGCCGGCGCCCTGGCCGAAGATCACCGACGGGTCGTGGCCGGGCCCGTCGAGCACGTCGGATCCGCTGGTCATCAGCGCCGACTTGACGGCCATCGGCGACCAGCGCGGGTGCAGGTCCTTCAGCAGCGCGGCGAGCCCCGCGACGTGCGGCGCCGCCATCGACGTGCCGCTCGCGACGTTGAACGCGGACCCGTTGGCGCCCGGCGGCGCGTACGCGGCCAGGATGTCCTGCCCGGGAGCGGTCAGGTCGGGCTTGAGCAGGTCGCCGCCCGCGGCGGTCAGCGGCCCTCGGGAGGAGAACGCGGCCACGTACGGGGCGGGCGCGTCATTGATGATCTTCGCCTGCTCGATCGTGGCCGTCGCGCCGTCCGCTGCGGCGTGGTCCTTGACCGCCTGCCTGTCCTTCTGCGCGACGTGCAGCGTCGGCACGGCGTGCAGGTCGGCGTTGAGCGAGTTGTCGTCGGTGTTGGCCAGGATCATGCCGACCCCGCCCGCCTCGGCGACGGCGACGCTCTTGTTGGCGCGCGGCGTGTCCCCGCGGTCACAGACGACGATCTTGCCCTTGACCTTGGCCGGGTCGAGCACCGCCTGGCCGCCGTTGTCCCTGGCGGCGTGGCACTGCGCCAGGCGGGTCGCGTCCGCGCCCGGCAGCCCCGCGGCGGTGGAGTCGATGAGGGGCGCGGGGCCCGCCTTGACCGCCGCCAGGGAGGCGCCGCTCAGCGTGGTGCCGTCGCCGAGCGTGGCCGAGCCCCGCGTGCCGCGGTCGTGCGTGCCCGCCGCGACCGTGGTCACCCAGGGGGACGGGTGCGCGACGGTGCCCGCGGCCGGGCCGCTGTTGCCGGCCGAGGCCGCCACGAACACGCCCGCCTCGGCCGCCGACAGGAATGCCACCTCAGCCGGGTCGAGCAGGTCGGAGCTCGTGCCGGAGACCGAGTAGTTGATGACGTCCACGCCGTCCGCCACCGCCTGGTCGATAGCGGCGACCAGGTCGGAGTAGAAGCCGTTGGCCGTGGAGGCGTTCTCGGCCGACCAGAGCGCCTTGTACGCGGCGACCCTGGCGCGCGGCGCGATGCCGCTGATCGAGCCGAACACCGCGGCCCGCCCGGTCACCTCGACGCCGTGGTTGCCCGCCGCGGTCGAGGCGGTGTGCGTGCCGTGGCCGTTGTAGTCGCGCGGCGACAGGTATTCCCACGGCATCGCCTGCTTGACGCCCTCGTCGCCGCCCCAGCCGGCGTTGAAGTGCCGCGCCGCGACGAGCTTGCCGTTGCACAGGGAGCCGGTCCAGGACTCGTCAGGGCTGCTCCGCGGGCATGTGCCGTGGAAGCCGGGCACCCTGCGGTACGGTTTCCCGCCCGGGCCCGGGTCGGCGAAGCTCTCGCTGCCGGCCCAGATGCCGCTGTCGATCACGCCGATGACCAGACCGTCGCCCGCGCCCTTGCCCCGCCCGCCGCCCGTGGGGCCGCCGAGCTCGTCCCACAGGCCGCCGCGCTTGTCGAGGCCGAGGAACGACGGCGTCGACGACGTCGCCACCGGCACCTTCCTGTCCTCGGTCACGGCCACGACGTCGGGCAGCGCGCGTAACCCGGCGGCCTGCGCCTCGGTCAGCCGGGCCGCGAAGCCGCCGTAGGAGTAGACGTAGTCGTAGACCTTCGTGCCGCCGCCCGCCTTCTTCAACGCGGCGTCGTGCCTGCCGCGCAGGTGGTCGGCGTACCTCGTCACCTCGCTGGAGCCGGGGTCGATCTTCTCGCCCTGCTCGGGCTTGGTCTCGGCCAGCCCCGCGACGTCGCCTTCGTACGTCGCCACGGGGTCGGGGGTCATCTGCACGATGTAGGTCTTCTGCTCTGCGGAGCCGGCCGCCGCGGTGGCCTGGCCCGGCGCGGTCACTCCGGCCAGCGCGAGCCCCGTGAGCGCCATGGCCGCCACCAGCCGGCGGCGTCTGAACGTCGTGTATCCAGGAGATGTGGACAGGTCCATCGTCGCCCCTCAGTGCGTCGCCGCCGATCAAGCGGACGGTCGAGACGCTAGTGACCGGCGGGGCGGGGGACATCCGTAGCGCATACGGATTTTTGACCATCAATGGATCCGGTAGCCTGTTGAAGCTGATATATCGCCATGTGGGCAGGTGGGAGGGTGAGGCATGCCCTTCGGCCAGGCCCGCGTCGCCCCCTCAGGCTCCCTGTCCGACGTCCTCGTCGGGCGCCAGGCCGAGCTCGCCCTGCTCCGCAGGGTCATCGCCGCCCCGCCGTCCCTCGCCCTGGTCGAGGGCGAGGCAGGGATCGGCAAGAGCCGGCTCGTGGGAGAGCTGCTCGCCGCGCCAGTGCCGGCCGGAGCGTCGGCCGGGGGATCGAGCGGGGGCTCGACGGGGCTCCGCACGCTCGTGGGCCAGTGCGAGCAGCTCCAGGAGCCGCTGCCGCTGTCGCCGCTGCTCGACGCCTTCCGCCTGGCCGGTGACGAGCTCGCCGCGTCCCGCCCGGCCAACCCGGTGATCGGGGCGCTGGCGCCGCTCCTGCCCGAGATCGCCGAGCACCTGCCGCCGCCGTTGCCCGCCTTGCCCGACCAGCGGGCGGAGCGGCACCGGGTGTTCCGGGCCGCCGTCGCGCTGCTCGACCACCTAGGCCCGTTGGTGCTCGTCCTGGAGGACGTGCACTGGGCCGACAGCGGCACGCACGACTTCCTCGCCTTCCTCGCCTCCCACCAGCCGCGCGAGCTGTCGGTGATCCTCACGACCCGCACCGAGACGGGCTCGCTGCCCATTCGCGAGGCCCTGGCCAGGGCACCGTCCGGCCCCGCCCGGACGATCGGCCTCACCCCGCTGAGCCCGCCCGAGGTGGAGGAGCTGGCGGGCGGCATCCTGAAGACCGGCCTTCCGCGTACGTTCGCCGCGCCGCTCCACGAGACGACCGGCGGCATCCCGTTCGTCGTGGAGGAGGTGCTCCGCACGCTGCTGGAGCGGCTGCCCGCGAGCGAGATCCCCGGACGCCCCGACGTGCTGGCCGACCTCGCGGTCCCGACCGTGCTGCGCGACGTGGTGGTGCGGCGCCTGACCTCGCTCGACGAGCCGGTGCGGGGGATTCTCGGGGCCGCCGCCGTCATCGGCGTGACGCCCGACGACCGGGTGCTCGCGGAGGTCACCGGCCGCGACGCGGAGGAGATCGCCAAGGCCCTGGCGACGGCGCAGGCGGTCGGGCTGCTGCACGAGGAGGACGGCCGCTGCCGGTTCAGGCACACGCTGGCCCGGCAGATCGTGTACGAGTCGGTGCCCGTCTCCGGGCGGCGCTGGTTGCATCTCAAGACCGCGCGGGCCCTGGAACGAGGGCCTGGCCCCAGGCCCGTGGCCCGGCTAGCCCATCATTACCGGCTCGCGGGGCGCACGGTGGACTTCGTCGGCAACGCCGAGGCGGCTGCCGACACGGCGCTCGCCCACGGCAACGACGCCACCGCGGCGAGGTTCCTGCTGCAGGCGCTGGAGACCGGCGAGCTGTCCAGCGACGTGCGCGTGCGGCTGGCCGTCAAGCTCGGCCGGGCCGCGGTGGACGGGCTGGCGCACGCGGAGGCCGTACCCATTCTCGAACGCCTGCTGGCCACCGAGCCGCTCCCCGCCCACCGGCGCGGAGAGCTGCGCTTCGCGCTCGGCCGCCTGCTGCGTCAGCAGGGCGAGGCGCGGGCGGGCTACCTGCAGATCGAGGGGGCGGTGGAGAACCTCGGCGACCGGCCCGCCCTGCTCGGGCGTGCGCTCGCCGTGCTCGCCGCGCCCGAGACCGTCCCCGACCGGCACGTGCGCGAGCACGCCGCCCGCTGCGACCAGGCCGAGCGGGCCGCCCGCCGCAGCGGCGACCGCGATGTGGACATCGCGGTACGCATCGCGCGGGCCTCGCTCCTGCTCGAACAGGGCGAGCCGGGCAGCTGGCGGCTGATCGACGACCTGCTGCGCGACGACCGGCTCCGCGCGGTGCCCAGGGAGCACGCCCGCGCCTGCCTCAACTGGGCGCAGGGCGCGCTGCACATCGGGCGGCTGGACCGCGCCGAGGCCCTGCTCGCCGAGGGGCGCCAGGTGGCCGACCAGGCCGAGTACCTGCGCGTGGCGGAGGTCGTCGAGCTGGTCACCGCCGCCGTGGACCGGGCCGCGGGACGCTGGGACGGGCTGGAGCCCCGCGCCCGCCGGCTGGCCGGGCCGTCGGCCACGTTCGCGGCGGCGTTCCTGGACTCGCGGCTGCTGTACGGCACGCTGCTGGCGGCCACGGGGCCGGCCGAGAAGGCCGCGGCGTGCCTGGGCGAGGTGATCGCCGTCGCCGAGCGGGTGGGCGCGGTCTGGCCGCTCATCCCGGCGCGGATGGCGTTGTCGCGGCTGCTGCTCACCCTGGACGACCCCGCGGCCGCCGCCGAGCAGGCCACCGCCGGGCTCGCCCTGGTCCGGACCAAGGGCAACTGGGTGTGGGGCGCCGAGACCGTGCTGTGCCTGGTGGACGCCATGGACGCGCTCGGCGGGGTCGGCGAGGCGGCCGGGCTGGTGGCCGAGCTGGCCGCCGGCATCGAGGGCGCCGGCGCGCCGGCCGCGCAGGCCGCGCTGCTGACCGCGCGGGCCGTCATGGCCTGCTCGCGGGGCGACGAGGGCGAGGCGGACCGGCTGCTGGACGCGGCGCGCACCACGCTGGGCGACGCCGGGCTGCGCTACGACGAGGCCCAGGCCGCCGAGCGGCTGGGCCGCTTGCGCGGCGCCGCGGGTGGCGACTTCCTGGAGAGCGCGCTGCGCCTGTACGGGTCGATGGGCGCGGACCGGGACATCGCGCGGGTCTGTCGCGCCATGCGGCAGAACGGCGTGCCCATCCCCTATCCGTGGCGGGGCGGGCGGCCCTCGCACGGGCGCACGCTGTCGGCGCGGGAACGCGAGGTGGCGCTGCTCGCCGCGGCGGGTAAGACGAACCAGGAGATCGCCACGGAGCTGTTCCTGTCGCGGCGGACCGTGGAGAGCCACATCTCCAGCGTGCTGCGCAAGCTGGGCCTGCCGTCGCGGAAGGAGCTGCGCGGGCTCGCCCTGCCGGCCGGGTGAACCGAGCGCGGGGCAGGTCGACTGACCTGCGGGATCCCTGCGATGCGCCCGTGGTTCGGGGGGCTGCTGGGGGAATTGCGCGGTTTACGCCATGGACATCCTTACGTCAGGTTGTTACGTTCACTGGCATATGACAACGATGTCATTCCTGGTCCCCCCTCGCAGGAGCAGAGATCGCTCATGGTGTCACGACGTAACTTCTTGCTGGCCAACACCGCGGTCCTCGCGGCCGGCGGGCTCGGAGTCAGCCTCCCCGCCACCGCCTCCGCCGCCACCGCCCCCCGGCCCCTCCTCCCCAACTCGG
>NZ_SMKP01000109.1:0-34623 GCF_004349015.1 Nonomuraea diastatica | reverse complement strand
GTGATCCGCCGGGGTGAACATCTCCGGGTCGTATGCGGCGGTGAGGCGGGTAGAGGCCGGGCATGGAGGTGCTGAGCAGCCGGATCCTGCTGCGGCCGAACGCTCTCGACCGCAGCCGCCGCTTCTACGCCGAGACACTCGGGCTGGCCGTCTACCGCGAGTTCGGCCCGCCCGACCATCCGGGTGTCGTGTTCTTCCTCGGCCAGGGATTCCTGGAGCTCTCCGGCAGCGGCAATGGCAGCGGCGGCGACGGCACGGACACGGGGGTGTCGCTCTGGCTGCAGGTGCGCGACGTGGTCGCCGAGGAGGAGCGGCTGCGGCGGACGGGAGTGACCGTCCTGCGCGAGGCCCGCACCGAGCCGTGGGGGCTCATCGAGGCGTGGATCGCCGATCCCGACGGCCACCGTATCGTGCTGGTGCAGGTGCCGCCCGGCCATCCCCTGCGCCGCGACCCGCGCTGACCCGGCTCAGTCGCCGAACTCCAGGTGCAGGGCCTGGGAGAAGTCGGCCACCGCCTCCTCGTGGCGGTCCAGCTCCTGCAGGATCTCGCCCCGCACCCGGTACGCCCAGATGTAGCGGGCGTCCAGCTCGATCGCCCGGTTCAGGTCCTTCAGCGCCGCCTCGTCGTCGCCCATCTCGCTCAGCACCGCACCCCGGCTGCCGTAGGCACGGTCGTTCTCCGGGTCCAGCTCCAGTGCGCGGTTCAGGTCGGCCAGTGCCTCGTCGTACTGGTCGGTCATGCGGTACGCCTCGCCCCTCCTGCTCAGCGCGCGCACGTACTCAGGGTCGGTCTCCAGCGCCTTCGTGTAGTCGTCGATGGCCTCGGTGTACAGGTTCATGCGCTGGTACAGGTCGCCGCGGGCCACCCATGAGTACGCCAGGTCCTCGTCCAAGGAGATGATCTTCGCGTGCTCGGCCAGGGCCTCGTCGAGCCGGTCCAGGTCCACCAGGGCGTCCGCCTTCGCCTCCAGGATCCACAACGAGCCGGGGGAGAGGGTGAGCGCGTGCTCGAAGTCGGCCATGGCGTCGTCGAGGCGGCCGAGCGCGGCGTAGGTCTGGCCCCGGGAGCCCAGGGCGTACGCGCTGTCCGGCTCCAGCTTCAGCGCCTCGTCGAAGTCCTCCAGCGCGGCATCGTAGCGTTCGATGACGCGATGGCTCTCGCCGCGCAGCCGCCAGGCGCGGGCGTTGTCCGGTGCCAGCGTGATCGACTCGGTCAGGTCCGCGATCGCGGCGTCGTGCCGCGACAAGGCGATGTACGACTCCGCGCGGCTGCGCAGCACCGACGCGCGCGACTGGGCGGCCGCCTCCGACAGCCCGGACTGTTCCTTGATCCCCTCGCTCATGGGAGGTAAATCTATCCGACTAGATCTGGATAATGGCCGCCTTCTCGCGGGTGAACTCGAGCACCGAGTCGTGGCCGTACCCGCTGTCCTTCACGCCGCCGAACGGGAGCCCCGGCGGCATCTGGCGGAAGGTGTTCACCCACACCGTGCCGCTGCGCAGATCGCGCACGAAGCGGTGCGCGCGGCCGAGGTCGCGCGTCCACACGCCGGCCGCCAGCCCGTACGGTGAGTCGTTCGCGAGGTCCAGCGCCTCCTCGTCCGACCCGAACGGGATGGCCACCGCCACCGGACCGAAGATCTCCTCCTGGCAGACGCGCAGCGCGTTGTCCGTGGTCGTGTAGAGGGTGGGCTCGACCCAGTAGCCGCCGGGCAGGCCGGGCACCACGTCGGCGCCGGTCCGGCCGCCGAAGACGCGTTCGGCACCCTCCTTCTCGGCCAGCTCGAGGTATGAGGTCACGCGCTCGTACTGGCCGGCGGAGACGATCGGTCCCATCGTGGTCCGCAGGTCGAGCGGGTCGTCCAGGACGAGACCCGCGCAGATGTGCTTGATGCGGCCGAGCATCTCGTCCCAGATCGAGTGGTGGACGAGGATGCGCGAGCCGGCCACGCACACCTGGCCGGCGTTGCCCGTGTACACGGAGTTCACGGTCACGCCCTGGGCCGCCGCGTCCAGATCGGCGTCGGGGAAGACGATGTTGGGCGATTTGCCGCCCAGCTCGAACGTCATCGGCTTCAGCGCGTCGGCGGAGGCGCGCGTGATCGCCTGGCCGGTGGCGGTCGATCCGGTGAGGCTGATCTTGCCGACGCCGCGGTGGCGCACCAGGGCGTCTCCGACGTCCTCGCCCAGGCCGCTGACGATGTTCAGGACGCCGGGCGGGAACACCTCCGCCAGCAGCTCGCCGAGCCGCAACACGGACGCGCTCGCCTGCTCTGCGGGTTTGACGATCACCGTGTTGCCGGCCGCCAGCGCGTAGGCGGCCTTGGCCGAGAAGGTCGAGATGGGGGAGTTCCACGGAATGATGCAGACCACCACGCCGTACGGCTCGCGCCGGGTCAGCCCGAGCGCGTCGGGGCCGAGGAGGACGGTGTCGCCCTTGACCGCGTCGAGGCACTGCCCGGCGGCGAGCTGCCACAGGTATGCCATGCCCGGCAGGTCCCGTTTGAGGGTGTCGCGCAGGATCCTGCCGTTGTCGCGGGTCTCCAGCCGGGCCAGTTCGTCGGCGTGGCGGCCGAACAGCTCGGAGACCTTGCGCAGGACGTGCGCCCTGGCTGCCGCGGGCAGGCTCGACCAGGCGGGGAACGCCCGCGTGGCCGCCGCCACGGCGGCCTGCGCCTCGGCGGCACCGCCTGCCGGGATGCGGGCCCACACCTCGCCGGTGGCCGGGTTGACCGAGTCGATCGTCCGGGTGGCGGCCACCAGCTCGCCCCCGATGAGATTCCGATAATCAGCCACGCGCCCAAGCATATGCTTGCTTGGATACGGAGACCAGCACGATGGAGGAAGGCACCTAATCCAAAGATCACGTAAAGCGCTCGAAACTGGACGCATTAGGTCGTCTCTGTCAGGGCAGAACGCCCCGCAGGGTGGTGGAGATGACAAAAAGATTGCTAGGCCGGCTGATGTACGGCAAACGGTACAACCGCGTTCCCTGGGGCCAACGGGTCTACGTCCGGCCCGGGGAGCGGCTGATCAGGGAGGTGCAGTGGAAGCGGCTGATCAGAAGCGCCCCGATCATGCCGCTGGCCGACTATGAGCGAAGCAGGCCGCTGGGCGAGATCGAGGAGTTCCTGGCCTGCATGATGTGCGGGGAGTCCCGCCAGCAGCCGCTCTTCGAGCCCACCGGAGGCAACGGCTGGCGCTATCACGTCGTCCGGTGCCCCTCCTGCGGCTTTCTCTACCGCAACCCGAACGTCCGCCCCGAACGCCTCGGCGACCTGTACGCCACCGGCTACAACGCGTTCCTGACCGGCAAGTACGCCGCCAACCGGCAGCGCCGCTACGACCTGACCATGAAGGCGTTCTCACCGGTCTTCGACGAGGGCAAGGAGCGGCGGTTGCTCGACTTCGGCTCGGGTGTCGGCCTGTTCCTGGAACTGGCCGAGCAGCGCGGGTTCGAGGCCTTCGGGGTGGACCTGTCGCCCGAGTCCGTCGCCCAGGCGAACGAGCGGCTGAGCAGGGCGAAAACCTTCCACGGCGCGCCCGAGGACGTGCCGGAGATCGCCGCGGGCGGGTTCGACGTGATCACCCTCTGGTCGGTGCTCGCGCACCTGCCCAGGCCGCTGGACGACTTCACGAAGTTCCGCAGCCTGCTCGCGCCCGGCGGGGTGCTGCTCATCCTGACCGTGAACGCCCGGTCGCTGCTGCTCAAGGCGTACGGGAACGCGTGGAGCGGTTTCACCAAGAACCACCTGATGTTCTACTCCTCCGAGACCGTGCCCACGCTGCTGCGCCGCACCGGCTTCGCGGGCGTCGCCTTCGCCCCGCACTACGGTGACACGATCGAGGCGGGCACCACCGCCCTGCCGGAGGACCTGCGCCGGCGGCTGCGCCGCAACGTGGAGCTGAGCGACGGCGGCAACATGATGCGCGTGCTGGCCTTCGCCGACGAGGAGGCGATCGGCCGCTGGGGCGGCGGCCCGCTTACGGTCCGCCGGTTCGGCACCTGAACCGCCCGCTCGGCCCCGCCGCACATCCACCGGCCGAACCCCGCGGCCCGGACGTGCCGCCCGGACCCACCGGCTGAATCGCGGCCCGGACGTGGCCCGGACCCGCGGGCTGAACCCCCCCGGCCCGGACGGGCCGTGCGGGGCCGCTCAGATCACCGGCACGCCCAGGTCGGCCGCGGGCCCGCCGGCCGGCCGCTTCAGCTCGGGGTCGAGCTGCTCGATCAGCCGCTGCACCAGCGCCGCCCGGCGCACCCGCTCGCGGCCCAGCTCTTTCGGCACCGCGCCGAGGTGCCCGCCCGACGGGTAGATGTTCGGTGCGTTCCGCAGCCCCATCTTGAGGTAGACCGGGGCCGCGGCGCGGACGATCTCGACCGCCTCGTAGAAGCGTACGAACCCGCCCTGGTCGTCGGGCACCTCCAGGTAGAGGTCGATCGGCAGCCGGGTGGCGGCCCTGATCTCGGCCAGGTGGGGCACGGTGAGGTCGGTGCCGACGTTGACCGTGGTCGCGCCCAGGCGCTCGTAGACCGCCGCGGTGGGCGCGTTCGTGAGCGGCATCAGCACGGACGTCTTCAGCACCAGGCCGGCCGGCAGCGTGCCGTCCTCCTTGAGCTCCCGCAGCACCTCCAGCACGCCCAGGTCGCCGACGAGCAGGCTGCGGATGCCCAGCGAGCAGGCCCGCAGCGCGTCGGCCACGCACGCCGCCACCACGGCGTTCCCGCGCGCCGCCGCGCTCACGGCCTGCGTCAGCTTGGCCTGCCCGCCCGTGTCCCAGGCGGCCCTCGGGCCGAGGAACAGGTTCACCTCCATGCCGCGCTCGGCGCCGATCCGCGCCATCCGCGTGATCTCGGCGTCGGTCAGCATCATCACACCGCTGCCCTGCGAGGTCCTGGCGACCGGCACGCCGAGCCTGTCGGCCTCCGCGACGACCGCCTCCAGCACCTCAGGCCCCTCGACGCTGGGGATCTCGAACCGGTAGGGGGCGCCGTCCGCGAACCGGGACGCCGAGGGGACGGCGGCCTGCACCACCGCGTGCCCGAGCCGGGCCATCAGCGCGTGCAGGTCGGCAAGGCTGGTCATCGGGGTCTCCTCCCGCGTAGCTCCGCGCCGGCCGGTGCCGCCCTGGTCTGTCCGCGGGTCCATGTGACCGGCCGCTCCATGGACGGGCGGCCGGTGCGCCGTGCCGGAAATCCCTGCCACGGTAGCTCACCTGCCGCGCGGGGGGCCGGAGCGTCCCGCAGCCCGGCCCTGCCTCTAAGATCGAGGCATGCTGCTGGCCCCTGGAGTGCACGTCGCCGTCACCGATCGGCACGGAGGGGTCAGCACCCCGCCCTACGGTTCGCGCAATCTCGGTGGCATGGTCGGCGACGATCCGGCGGCCGTGCGGGCCAACCGCGCGGCCCTGGCAGCCGAGCTGCGAGTGCGCGCCGTGGTCTTCATGCGCCAGGTCCACGGCACCGACGTCGCCTTCGTGAGCGAGCCGTTCGGCGACGAGCCGCCCGCGCTCGACGGCGTGTTCACCACCGAGCCGGGGCTGGCGCTGGCCTCGCTCGGGGCCGACTGCCCGGCGGTGCTGGTGGCCGACCCGGCGGCGCGCATGGTCGGCGCCGCGCATTCGGGCCGTCCGGGCACCGAAGCGGGCATCGCGACCGCGCTGGTGGAGGCGATGGCGGGCAAGGGCGCCGACCCCGCGCGGATGGTCGCGCTGATCGGGCCAGGCGCCTGCGGCCGCTGCTATGAGGTGCCGGCCGAGCTGCGCGGGCGGGTGGCGGGGAAGGTGCCGCAGACCTGGTCGACGACGTCGTGGCAGACGCCCGCGCTCGACCTGCGCGCCGGGATCGAGGCCCAGCTGCGTGAGGCGGGACTGGCGGACGTGCGCCATGACGCGCGCTGCACGATCGAGTCGGAGGAGCTCTATTCCCACCGCCGCGAGCAGCCCGGCGGCAGGTTCGCCGGGCTCATCTGGCTGGCCTAGCCCTTCTTCCGGGGGCCGTTGAAGATCGCGTTCACGATGATGATGCCGAGCCAGATCGGGATCAGATAGGACCCGCGGCTGTCTCCGGTCAGCACGATCGCGAGGGTGGCCAGCGTGCCCAGGCTCAGCGAGACGATCGCCAGGGCCAGCCGCTGCGCGTCGTTGGGGCCGGAAGCGCGGGCCGCCTGCTTGCCCTGCGGCGACTCGGCCAGGCGCTCGTCCACCCGCCGGTCGATCTCCTGGCCCATCTTGTCGAGGAACGACTCCACGACGGCGTCTTCGAAGTCAGGCCCGAGATCGCGGCGGGCGGATACGGCTGCCTTCAGCTCATCGCCAGTTGTCATGTATCGAGATATAACGGGATAGTCGGCTAGCGGGCAAGGATGTCATCGAGGTTGTAACTAACTGGACGCTCTAGCTGCTCGTACGTGCACGAATCGGGCGTGCGATCGGGCCGCCACCGCCGCCACTGCGCGGTGTGCCGGAACCGGTCGCCCTCCATCTGGTCGTAGGCCACCTCGATCACCAGCTCCGGCCGCAACGGGATGAAGAACAGATCCTTCTTGGCGTTCCACCGCGACACCGCGCCGGGCACCCGCTGCCCGCCCGTCGCGGGCCCGGCGGCAGGCTGGCCGGCGTTGGCCGCCGCCTGCTCGGCCCAGTGGCCCCACGGATGTTCGCTCAGGTCCGCGATGTAGGGCCTGAGCTCCTCGACCAGCTCGGCCCTGCGTGCCATGGGGAACGACGCCGCCACGCCCACGTGGTGCAGCCGGCCGTCGGCGGCGTAGAGGCCGAGCAGCAGCGACCCCACGATCGGCCCCGACTTGTGCTCGCGGTAGCCGCAGATGACGACGTCGGCCGTGCGCTCGTGCTTGACCTTGAACATCGTGCGCTTGTCGGGGATGTAGGGCTGGTCGCCCGGCTTGACGATGATGCCGTCGAGACCCGCGCCCTCGAACGTCTCGAACCACTCGTGTGCCTGCTCCTCGCTCGTCGTGACCGGGGTCAGCCGGATCGACCCGCCCTTCGCGGGGAAGAGGCCCTCCAGCCGGGTGCGGCGCTCGGAGAACGGCGCCTCCATCAGCGACTCGTCATCCAGCGCCAGCAGATCGAACGCGACGAACTGGGCCGGCGTGCGCTCCGACAACATCGTCACCCGCGACGTGGCGGGATGGATGCGCTGCTGCAACGCGTCGAAGTCGAGCTGCGAGCCCATCGGCAGGACGATCTCGCCGTCGACCACGCACCGGTCGGGCAACTCGGCTCTGGCCGCCTCGACCAGCTCGGGAAAATAGCGGGTGAACGGCCGCTCCTTGCGGCTGCCCAGATAGACCTCGTCGCCGTCGCGGAAGATGATGCAGCGGAAGCCGTCCCACTTCGGCTCGTAGAACAGCGTGCCGTCCTGCTTCGGCATGGCCTTGACCGGCTTGGCCAGCATCGGCGGCACCGGCGGGCGCACCGGCAGGCTGGGCACCGGCTCCGGCTCCTCGACCGGCACGGCGGTGACGGTGGGCCCGGTGGATCCAGTCGGCCCGGTGGATCCAGTCGGCCCGGCGGACCCAGTCGGCTCTGTGGGCTCGGTCATCGGCTCTGCTCCCTCGTGTATGTGCAGAAGAGGACCCCCTCCTCTTCCAGCACCTGGCTGAGATCGAGTGGGACCTGGGCGGGCTCGCCGTTGAGTATGCGGGCCGCGCCGCCCCCGACCAGCATCGGGCTGATCGACAGGCACAGCTCGTCGATCAGGCCGCAGGCCGAGAGCTGGGCGTTGACGCGGGGGCCGCCCTCGCACAGGACCCTGGTCAGCCCGCGCTGGTGCAGCTCGGACATGGCCAGCGGCAGGTCGACGCCGTCGTCGCCGGCGACGATGAGGTCGCAGTGCCTGGCTGCCTCCTTGCGCCGCTCGTGGGGCGCGGCCTCGCAGGTGATCACGATCGTCCGGCTGGGCGCGTCGGTGAACAACTCGGCGTCGAGGTCGAAGCCGAGGCTGCGGGTGACGACGGCGATGGGCGGCACCTCGGGCCGGCCCTCGCGGATCTCGGCCCACCAGTCGCGCGGCGGCACCGGGCCGTAGCCCTCGGTGCGGACGGTCGCGGCGCCCGCGACGATCACGTCGGCCAGCCCGCGCAGGGTTTGGAAGATCCGCCGGTCGCCCTTGCTCGACAACCCCCGTGAGCGGCCCTTCAGCCAGGCCGCGCCGTCGGTGCTGGCGACCATGTTGACGCGCAACCACGGCCGGTCGCCGGGGTATGCGTACGCCTGCACGATGTCCGGGTTGTCCTGTATGTCGGGATAGATGCGCCGCACTCCTCCACCTTGGCACACCCCACCGACATTCGGCCCCCTGGGGGAAGGGGGCGCCAGTCGACCGGGTGTCATGGATCGACGTACTGGCCGGCGTACGCCGCCGACGGCGCGATGGGGGTGATGACGTCGATGAGGACCCCGTTGGGATCGGCCACGATGAAGTGCCGCTGCCCGAAGTCCTCGCTGCGCAGTTCGAGTCCCGCGCCGATGACGAGCCGTTCCCCTTCGGCGTCCGCATTCTCCACCGCGAAGTTCAGCGGCAGCCCGCGATCAGGGACGCGATTCGCCTCGACGTCCCTGCCCCGCCGTGGTCGGCCGCTGAGGCCGTCAGGCGTTGCCGGTGCGCCGCGGCTGGCGGAGCACCTGGAGCGAGCGTGCCGTGACCGCCACCAGGTCGCCGGCCCGCCACTCGTCGGCGAAGGCGTCCTCCACCGTGTCGTGGTTGGTGTCGAGCACCGGCAGCCATCCTCCGCCGAACTCCTCGCCGGGCAGCGTGAACGACATGTTCTCGTGGTGAGCGTTGATCAGCAGCAGGAACGAGTCGTCCACGATCCGCTCGCCGCGCGGCCCAGGCTCGGTGATCGCCTCGCCGTTGAGATAGACCATCAGCGACTTGGCGTAGCCGATGTGCCAGTCGCCCGCCGTCATCTCGCGGCCGCCGGGGGTGAGCCAGACCAGGTCGCGCTTGCCGTTGTCGGGGTGGCGGCCGTGGAAGAACCTGCGGCGCTGGAAGACCGGATGCTCGCGGCGCAGCTTGGACAGCGCCCTGACGAAGTCGAGCAGCTCGTGCTCGGGCTGCAGCATCGACCAGTCGACCCAGGCCAGCTCGTTGTCCTGGCAGTAGGCGTTGTTGTTGCCGCGCTGGGTGCGGCCGATCTCGTCGCCGTGGGACAACATCGGCACACCCTGCGACAGGAACAGGGTGGCCAGGAAGTTGCGCCGCTGGCGGCGGCGGAGCGTGACGATCTTCGGATCCTCGACCGGGCCCTCTGCCCCGCAGTTCCACGAGCGGTTGTCGTTGGTGCCGTCGCGGTTGTCCTCGCCGTTGTCGGCGTTGTGCTTGTGGTCGTACGAGACCAGGTCGGTGAGGGTGAAGCCGTCGTGGCAGGTGACGAAGTTGATCGAGGCGACCGGGCGGCGGCCGGAGGACTCGTAGAGGTCGGCGGAGCCGGTCAGCCGGGAGGCGAACTCCGGCAGCGCGGAATGTGTGCCCCTCCAGAAATCCCGCACGATATCGCGGTATTTGCCGTTCCACTCCGTCCACAGCGGCGGGAAGTTCCCGACCTGGTAGCCCCCCGGCCCCACGTCCCATGGCTCGGCGATCAGCTTGACCTGCGAGATCACCGGATCCTGCTGGATCAGGTCGAAGAACGCGCTCAGCCGGTCGACGTCGTGCAGCTCCCTGGCCAGCGCGGAGGCCAGGTCGAAGCGGAACCCGTCGACGTGCATCTCCAGCACCCAGTAGCGCAGGGAGTCCATGATCAGCTGCAGGGCGTGCGGCGAGCGCACGTTCAGGGAGTTTCCACAGCCGGTGTAGTCGAGGTAGTAGCGCCGGTCGCCGTCGTGCAGCCGGTAGTAGGCGGCATTGTCGATGCCCCTGAATCCCAGGGTGGGGCCCATGTGGTCACCCTCGGCGGTGTGGTTGTAGACCACGTCGAGAATGACCTCGATGCCCGCTTCGTGCAGCGCCCGCACCATCGCCTTGAACTCCAGCACCTGCTCCCCCCGCGTGCCGCCGCCGGAGTAGCGGCCGTGCGGCGCGAGGTAGGCCATGGTGTTGTAGCCCCAGTAGTTCGTCAGCCCGCGCGCCACCAGGAAGTGCTCGGGGATGTAGTGGTGCACGGGCATCAGCTCGACCGCCGTCACCCCGATCGACAGCAGATGCTCGATGACCGCCGGATGCCCCACGGCCGCGTACGTGCCCCGCAGGTCGGGCGGCACGCCGGGGTGCCGCATGGTGAGCCCCCGCACGTGAGCTTCGTAGATCACGGTCTGGTGGTACGGCGTGCGCGGCGGCCGGTCGTTGCCCCACTCGAAGAACGGGTTGATCACGACGTTCTTCGGGAGGTAGGGGCCGCTGTCCTCGGTGTTGCGCCGGGAAGGATCGGTGAAGTAGTAGGGGAACAGCGCCTGGTTCCACGTCAGCTCGCCGTCGATGGCCTTGGTATAGGGGTCGAGCAGCAGCTTGGCGGGGTTGCACCGGTGGCCCTGTGACGGTTCGTACGGCCCGTGCACGCGGTAGCCGTAGCGCTGCCCCGGCTGGATGCCCGGCAGATAGCCATGCCAGACGAACCCGTCGACCTCGGGCAGGTCGACCCGCTCCTCGGTGCCGTCGTCGTGAAAAAGGCATAGCTCGACCCGGTCGGCGACCTCTGAGAACACCGAAAAGCTGGTGCCAACGCCGTCCCAGGTGGCGCCGAGTGGATAGGGCTCGCCCGGCCAGACCTCGCGCATGTGACCTGATTGTCGCACGTTGAAGCGGGCTTGGTCTTGCACTGAGCCGATCGCCCTTCGTACCGGGCCGGCCGCGCGCGTGCTCGCCGCCGGCCTTCCCGAGGCAGGAGCTAGAGAAGCTCGGCGTTGAGCGAGATCGTGGTGCCCGCCAGCGCCTTGCTGACCGGGCAGTTGGCCTTGGCCGTCTCGGCGGCCTGCTGGAACTGCTCGGCCGTGATGCCGGGGACGTGCCCCTTCACCGTGAGCACGATGCCCGTGATGCCCTCGCCGGGCTGGAACGTCACGTCGGCGCTGGTCTGCAGTGACGCGGGGGGCGTGCCGGCGCCGGCCAGCCCGTGGGAGAGCGCCATCGAGAAGCACGACGAGTGGGCGGCCGCGATGAGCTCCTCGGGCGAGGTCTTGCCGCCTGCCGCCTCGGCCCTGGACGGCCAGGAGATCTCGAAGGTGCCGACGCCCGATGAATCGAGCGAGACGCTGCCCGAGCCGTCGAGCAGAGCGCCCTTCCACTGGGTGGTGGCGGTGCGCGTGGTGGCCATGGTGGTGCTCCCTCCGTCGTGGATCTCCGAAGCTATCGCGCACCGGATCGTGCCCCGCGGAGGCGCGCACCGGCACGGGGACATTCGCCCGATATCCAGCTCTACGTTTCCTACGAATAGTGACATGCTCGGGTCGCGGCGCACGTGCCGCCTTGATCCGGATGTAAACGGGAGTGTGGTGCCAGTGGAGGCACCGTGCGACGACCGCGTGCTGCACCAGCGGGTGGTCGGCGGCGACGAGTCCGCCCTGGGGGAGATCTACGACCGGCTCTCCTCACTGATCTTCGGCCTCTCCCTCCGGGTCACCAGGGATCGGGTGATCGCCGAGGACATCACGCAGGAGGTGTTCCTGGTCTTCTGGGAACGTCCGCTGGCCTACGACCCGGAGCGCGGGTCCCTGCGTGCCTGGCTGGCCACGATCGCGCACCGGCGCGCGGTCGACCACGTGCGCGCGGAGGAACGGCGCCGGGTGTCGGCGCTGGGGCCGCGGTTGTTCGAACGCGACCCCGCCAGGCCGGAGGACACCGTGCTCGCCGCCGACGAGGCCGAGCGGGTGCGGCAGGCCGTGACGTCGTTACCCGGCAGCCTGCGGGAGGCACTCGAACTCGCCTATTTCGGCGGCAGGACCTACCGGCAGGTCGGCGAGGAACTCGGCATGCCCGAGGGCACGGCGAAATCGCGCATCCGGCTGGCGTTGCGGCGCCTGGCGGACGCGCTCGCGGAGGAAGAGGTGTGATGGACCCCGTCGAGCGTCTTTACCTGGACGCGCTGATGGCGGACCCGGCGGTGCCGGCCCACTCGTTGCGTCCCCAGCTCCTGGCCGGCGCGAGGGCCCGGCGCAGGCCCGCGGCGCCCACCGCCGCCTGGGCGGAACCGTACGCGGGCCGGGTCGCCGCCATGGACGCCCTGCTCGCCGAGGCGGCCGACGACGACTGGTCGCGCGTGATCGTCGAGGGCTGGACCCTGCAGGAACTCGTCGCCCACCTAGCCGCCAAGGACGGCCTGCTGGCCGCCTCCGTCGGTGCTCCCGTGCTCGGGCCGCCCGTCGACACGACCGACTCGCTGGCCCGTACCCGTGATCTGCAGGCGTACGAGCGGTCGCGCAGCTCCGAGCAGACGCGCAGGGACTGGCGCGCCCAGGCGGACGCGCTCTGCCGGCACCTGGCGGATCTGGATCCCGCGACGGCGGCCACCCTCGACGGCCTGGAGGCAGGGCTGGGCGACCACATTCTCGGCCGGAGCCTGGAGACCTGGATCCACACGGCCGACGCCGCAAGGACGGCCAGGGTCCGCCTGCCCGATCCGATCGCGGAGCACATCCACCCGACCGCCGACCTGTGCGCCCGCCTGCTGCCCTGGACGATGCTCCTCTCGGGGATGGACGGCGGCGCGGGACACACCCTGCACCTGACCTTGACGGGCGACGGCGGCGGCGAGTGGCGCATCCCCCTGGGCGCGGAGGAGACGACCCCGGGGACTCCCGACGTCAGCATCACGGCGGACGTGGTGGCGTTCTGCTTCCTGCTCGGCGGCAGGGGAGACCCGGTCGCCTTCCCGGCGGAGCTGGGCGGTGACCTCGCCCTGGCCAGGGACGTCCTGACCGCCGCACCCGCTCTGTCCGGCCCGTAGCCGGGCTCCTCCCGGTGATGCGGCCGGAGGCCTCGGTAGATCACCCTCGTGCCATGCCCCCTGGCGGGCAAACAACGGCGAAAACCTTGTTGAACGACCCCTCCTCCAGGGCCCTTTGATTTGACGCGTTGTTTGGGTTCATGGGGTTAAACGAGATTCCGTTCCTGGGTAAGTCTGCCTCTGTCCGGACACTCGATCATGATGGGTTTCGGATTTTCTGGGTCGATCTACCCATGAACGGAAAAGAATGCACGTGAATACAGAAAGTCGGCAACCGCGCGCGCCGAGAAAAAGGCGCATCATGTCAGTGGCTCTGGCCGGCGCGGCCGCCAGCGTCATGCTCCTTCCCGTGAGCCAGGGGATCGCCGGCGCGAGCGCAGGCGTTGCCGTCGTCCCCGCCGGGGTCGGGGTCGTCGCAGGAGAGAAGCCGGTGCTCGGGTGCAAGCGTCACTGCAACCGCTGGCCCAAGGGTCCCTGGTGGGGCGGTCACCATCACCACCACGACGACCACCACCATCACCATCGCAAGTTCCGTCACAAGCGCCACCATGACGACCAGCCGGTCCGGCCGCGGATCGTCGTGGTGACGCCGACGCCGACGCCGACGCCCACGCCGTCCCCGACGCCGACGAAGACCGAAGGGCCGCACGACAACGAGGGCGAGTTCGACTTCTTCGACTGGTGGCCGATCGACGACGAGTAGCGCCCGCGGTGGGCGGTGGCGTCACCGCCTCCCAAGGAAAGGACGAATGCCGTGGCCGGATGGCCGGCCGCGGCATTCGTCTATTTATCCGCTGAATGTGCCGGATAATACGGGCTCGGGGTGAAATATGGCCAAAGGCTGTTGCGAATCTGGTCGAACTCCATCATCCTGATTAATCCTTGGCGGGCGGCTCCGATCCAGGACCGGCCCGCCGCGCACGACGAGAGGGGGCCACATGACTGATGACGTGATGGAAGACGTGACGGGCCTGGCCGGGCTGCTGTACGAGTTCGGGCTGCTCAAGCGCTACAAGAGGACCGGGTGGCTGGTCGCGGGCGTACGCGACCCCGAGAGCATCGCCGAGCACTCGTTCCGCGCCGCCGTCATCGCGGGCATGATCGCCAAACTGGAGGGCGCCAATCCCGAGCGGGCCGCGTTCATGAGCCTGTTCCATGACACGCAGGAGACCCGCATCACCGACATCCCCTACATCGGCAAGCGCTACCTCAAGGCGGCCTCCAACGAGGACGTCACCGCCGACCAGGTGCGGGGCGTGTCCGCGGAGGTGGCGGACATGGTGGGCGACGCGGTGGCCGAGTACGAGGAGAAGGCGAGCCTCGAGGCCGTCTGCGCACGCGACGCCGACAAACTGGAGTGCCTCATCCAGGCGGTCGAATATCGGGAGCAGGGGCACCAGAACGTGCAGGGCTGGATCGACAGCTCGCTCGCCGCGATCAAGACCACGACGGGGAAGCGCCTGGCGGAGGAGGCGTTGAGCACGGGGACCCTGGAATGGGTGACCCGCGTGCTCAACGGCGACTGACCACGCTCACTCGGCTTCCGGCGACTGGGTGACGAGGTCTCTGGCGTATTCGTCGTCGCTCTCGGCCAGCACCCGCTCGGCCCCCTGCGCCGCCCGCCCGTCGCCGCGGGTCGCGAGCCCGCGCGTGGCCTCGGCCACCGCGCGCAGGTTCGTGTCGGTGAGCCGGGCCGCCAGCGCCTCCCTGATGACGGGCGTGTCGCCCGGCAGGCCCGCGAGCCCGGCCGTGGCCCAGTCGCGAATGTCCGGGTCGTCGTCCTGGGTCATCTCGATGAGCAACGCGAGACCCTCCTGGTGGTCCGGAGGCAGCACGTCGGCCAGCGCGATCGCGTCGGTCATCGTCCGCGTGTGCTCGGGACGCCCGAGGATGTCCAGGACGTACGGCAGCGCCCTCGGATCGCCCTGATGGCCGAGCGCGGCCAGGACCGAGCGCAGCACCTGCGGGTTGCCCTCCGTGGTGACCATCTTCTGCAGCAGCGGCAGCGTCCTGCCGACGTAAGGTTTCCCGTCCTCGGTGACGCCGAACTGGGCGATGGCGTCCACGCCGAACTCGCGCTCCCTGGCGTCCTCGCTCACGCACAGCCGGGACAGCGCCTCGTAGGTCTCCTCGTCGCCGCGCTTGGCCAGCGAGTCGGCGACGATCCACCACGTCTCCGCGTCTTCGTCGAGGTCGCGGTGCGCGACGGCCCGCGCCACGAGCCGGTCGACCGGCGTGTGGACGCCCGTCGAGTCCTCCAGCAGGGTCGCGACGGCGGCGTGGCCGCGCTGCGCCTGCACCTGCTCCGTCTGCGTGCCGTCGGGCGAGCGGCCGGTCACGGTGACCAGGTCGGTGCCGTCCTTGGTGTGCTGGCGGTTCACGGTGTGCTCCCAGCCCTCCTGCTCGATCTGGTCGAGCAGGGCGCTCTCCAGGTGCACGCCCACCCAGTCGGCCGCGATGTCGAGCGGTGTGTCGCCGTCGCCGTCGTACTTCTCGGCGTCGGCGTCCGCCTCCAGCAGCACCTGCACCACACCCAGCGCGCCGCGCCTGGCGGCCAGCGACAGCGGGGTGTCGCCGTCGTCGTTGATCGCGTCGACCTCGGCGCCCGCCTCGATCAGCACCCTGGCGGTGGCGGCGTGCCCGTTGGCGGCGGCCCACAACAGCGCCGTCCAGCCGCCGGTCTCCCTGCCGTCGACCTCGGCCCCGGCCGTCAGCAGCGTCGTGGCCACCTCGGTGCGGTCCCAGGCCGCGGCCGCGCAGAGCGGCAGGCCCTCCTCCTCGCCCTCGCTGGGCGTGTTGGGGTCGGCGCCGCCGGCCAGCAGCTTGCCCACGGTCTCGGAATCGCCGTTCAACGCCGCGCGGTAGAGCTGTTCCTCATACATGACAGGGACCCTAGCCTGGTCCGGCCGCGCCCCGGACCATGCCAGGGCCCCGTGTCATGGCGTGGTACGCGTCCTGACCTCCGGAGGTTCAAACTCCACGGCAACGCGCATGGTCAGAGGCGAGACAGTTTCCTCTCGGGGAGCGCGATGGCGGACAAGTCGCGATATGTTGCGAGTATGACTGATCCGGGTGAGGTCCGCGCGTCGGACGCCGAGCGCGAGGCCGTCGTCGAACAACTCCGTGTCGCCTCGGTGGAGGGCAGGCTCACACTCGCCGAGCTGACCGACCGCACGGAAGCCGCGTACACCGCGGCCACGCAGGCCGATCTGGCCCTGCTCACCCAGGACCTGCCCGCGGGCGGCGCGCCGGCGCCCGCGCCGCCGGCCCCCACAGGGCGCAAGCGGCGCTGGTTCGTGGGCATCATGGGCGACTCCAAGCGGCGTGGCACCTGGCGGATCGACCAGGAGCTCGGCGCGGTCGCCGTGATGGGGGACGTGGTGCTCGACCTGCGCGAGGCGGAGGTGCGGACGAACGCGGTCGACATCAAGGCCATCTCCGTGATGGGCGACGTGAAGATCATCGTGCCCGACGGGGTGAACGTGGACCTCGACGGCGTGGCCATCATGGGCGACAAGAAGGTGGACGTCCTGGAGGGCGCGCAGGGAGCGAACGTGCCCGTCGTGCGCGTGCAGGCGTACGCCGTGATGGGCGACGTCAAGGTGGTCGGCGACTCGCGTGCGAAGCCGCTCAAGCGCAAGTTCTCGGCCTGGCGGGAACACTGGAAGATGTTGCACGGAGAGGACTGGCGCGAGCTGAGCAGGCAGCTCCGCCACGAGACCCGCGAGCTGCACAGGCAAGTGCGCGACGAGACCCGCGACCTGCACAAGCAGGTGCGCGACATGAACCGCGACCTCGGCCGCGGCTACTGACCCCGCCGGGCCACGACGGGCGGAGGACGCTCAGCCGGCGACGGGCACCGGCCGCCGCTGGGCCGCTTCGTACCGTTCCAGCAGCACGCCGACCAACTCGGGAGCGGGCCCGAGCACGTCGGCCACGACCTCGGCGCCGGCCTCCAGCGTGACCTGCCGCACCTTGTCGGCGAAGTAGCCGGGAGCCAGCAGGTAGGGGGCGACGGCCACCCGCGGCGCGCCGGAGCGCAGCAGCGCGGAGACCGCCTCGGCAGGCGACGGATCGGCCGCGGAGGCATAGGCGGCCGACACCGACCACCAGCCGGAGCGCCGCCACCGCCGGGCCATCCCCGAGACCACCGCATTGGCCCTGGCGTCGCTCGAACCGGCCGACACCAGCACCACCGCCGTGTCCGGGTCGCCCGCGGGCACGCCCGCCCCGGCCAGCCGCCGCTCCAGCGCGGCCAGGAGCATCGGGTGCGGCCCGAGCGTGGTGCCGTAGTGCACGCGCAGGCGCGGATGGTGCGCCCTGACCTCGTTGAGCGCCGCGGGCAGATCGACCCGGCTGTGGTACGCCTCGGTGAGCAGCAGCGGCAGCACCACGGCCTCGTCGAGCCCGGCCAGCGCCTGCCCGAGGGCGGGGGCGCAGTGGTCGAGATAGGCCACCCGTACGGGCACGTCGGGGCGCTCCAGGCGCACCCGGTCGAGCAGCGCGGCCACGGTGGCGGCGGCACGCGGGTCGCGTGACCCGTGCGCCACCGCCACCAGTGGCACGCGGCCGGGGGCCGCCCCGCCTGCCAACGGGACGGAGCCCCTGTCGGGGATCACAGGTGAATGCCGCATTCGACCTTCCCCAGGCCCGCCCAGCGACCGCTGCGCGGATCCTCACCCTCGGCGACCTGCCGCGTGCAGGGCGCGCAGCCGATCGAGGGGTAGTTGTCGTAGTGCAACGGGTTGATCAGCACCCCGTTGTCGGTGATGTAGTTGTCGACGTCCTCCTGCGTCCAGGCGGCGATCGGGTTGACCTTGACCATCTGCCGCTTGGCGTCCCACTCGACGACCTTGGTGTTCGTCCGGCTCGGCGACTCGTCGCGGCGGATGCCGGAGATCCACGCGAGGTACGGCTCCAGCGCCCGGTTGAGCGGCTCCACCTTGCGCAGGTAGCAGCAGAGGTCGGGGTTGCGGCCGAACAGGCGCGGGCCGAGGTCGCGATCCTGCTCGTCGACCGTCCGCGACGGCTTGATGTCGATCACATTGACGTCATAGACCTGCCGCACGGCGTCCCGCGTGCCGATCGTCTCGGCGAAGTGGTAGCCGGTGTCGATGAACAACACGTCAACGCCGGGTTTGACCCGGCTCACCAGGTCGATGAGCAGCGCGTCGCTCATGGAGGAGGTCAGGCACAAACGCTCGCCGAAGGTCGCCGCCGCCCAACGGATGATCTCGCGCGCCGGGGCGCCCTCCAGAGCGGTCGCGGCGGACTCGACGATGTCCTGCAGGTCGAGCACGCCACGTTGATCTCTTAACACGATCTCGAGGTCGACCAGCGTCATATCTTCACTCCGATCCCGAGAAACTTCAGCTTGAAAGCACGAGCGCAGGCCCGGCAGTACCAGCTGCCTCCCGTGCCGTGCCCGGCGTTGTCGAGTTCGCCCTCGTAGGGTTCGAGGTCCTCGTCGCCGCAGTACGGGCAGTGGAAGGGAACCGCTCGTGTGGTCATTTCAGGTCGGCCTCGTCCGCTCGCTGCACCCAGTCGGCGAACGACTCGCCTTCCTTCTTCTGGTCGTCGTAGTGGGACACGACCCGCGCGACGTAGTCGGGCAGCGCCTTGGCGGTGGTCTTCAGCCCTCTGACCTTACGGCCGAAGCCGGAGTCGACGCCCAGCGAGCCGCCCAGGTGGATCTGGAAGCCCTCGACCTGCTCGCCGTTCTCGTCGACCACGAGCTGGCCCTTCAGGCCGATGTCGGCGGTCTGGGTGCGGGCGCACGCGTTGGGGCAGCCGTTGACGTTGATGGTCAGCGGCTCGCTGAACGACGGCAGCCGGCGCTCCAGCTCGTCGATCAGGTCGGCGGCGGCCGTCTTGGTCTCGACGATGGCCAGCTTGCAGAACTCGATGCCGGTGCAGGCCATCGTCTGGCGGCGGAACGTGGACGGCCTGACCCGCAGGTCGGCGGCCTCCAGCTCGGCCACGAGGGAGTCGACCTGGTCAGGTGCGACGTCGAGGACGACCATCTTCTGCTCGATCGTCGTGCGGACCCGGCCGCAGCCGTGCCGCTCGGCGATGTCGGCGATCTGATGGAGTTTGTCGCCGTCGACCCGGCCCACCTTGGGGGCGAAGCCGACGTAGAAGGCGCCGTCCTTCTGCGGGAAGACACCGACGTGGTCGCGCCGGCTGCTCCGAGGCGGCTCGGGGGCGGGCCCGTCGGGCAGCGGCTCCTTGAGGTATTCCTGCTCCAGCACCTCACGGAACTTCTCCACGCCCCAGTCGTTGACCAGGAACTTGAGCCTGGCCCTGTGCCGCAGCCGCCGGTAGCCGTAGTCGCGGAAGATCCCGGTGACGCCCTCGTGCACGTCGCCGACCTGGTCGGGCCGGACGAACACGCCCAGCCGCTTGGCCAGCATCGGGTTGGTCGACAGGCCGCCGCCGACCCACAGGTCGTAGCCGGCCTCGCCGCGCTCGTTGACCACCCCGACGAACGCCACGTCGTTGATCTCGTGGACCGTGCAGTGGGCGGGGCAGCCGCTCAGCGCCGTCTTGAACTTGCGCGGCAGGTTGGAGTAGGCCGGGTTGCCGATGACGCGCTCCTTCAGCTCACGGATCTGCTCCGTGGCGTCCAGCACCTCGTCGGTGTCGATGCCGGCCAGCGGGCACCCGAGGATCACGCGCGGGGTGTCGCCGCAGGCCTCCGTGGTGGACAGGCCCACGGCCTCCAGACGCTCCCAGATGTCCGGCACCGACTCGATCTCGATCCAGTGGAGCTGGATGTTCTGGCGGTCGGTCAGGTCGGCGGTGCCACGGGCGTACTCGTTGGAGATGTCGGCGATCGTGCGCAGCTGGGCGAGGTCGAGCTGCCCGCCGTCGATGCGCACACGCATCATGAAGTAGCGGTCGTCGAGCTCCTCGGGCTCGAGGATCGCCGTCTTGCCGCCGTCGATGCCGGGCCTGCGCTGGGTGTAGAGGCCATACCAGCGCATGCGGCCGCGCAGGTCGGCCGGGTCGATGGAGTCGAAGCCCCGCTTGGCGTAGACGTCGATGATGCGCTGGCGGACGTTGAGGCCGTCGTCGTTCTTCTTGTTCTCTTCGTTCTTGTTGAGCGGCTCGCGGTAACCGAGAGCCCACTGGCCTTCGCCGCGCGGTCGCCGGTGATGGCGGCTGGCGGGAGTGCGACTGGCAGGAGTGCTCATTGCGCGTCCTTCGGTTCATGGGCGCGCGCTATGGTCCTCCTGCCTCGTCATCGAGGGCAGGGGTGCAGGAGGGGATGCGACGCGCTCAGCGGCAAAAGAAAGATGGCGGTTAGCGGGCGTCGCAACAGATGGCACTGCGGACACGCAGGAGGTCGACGTGGCGTCGACCGACGAGCATGGGGTCCGCTGGCATAAGACGAAGATACCCCGGCCGTCCGGGATGTCCAAGAAGGGGTCCAGAGTGTGGGATCGTTCAGCCCTGGCGCGGCCAGTCCAGCTCCGACTCTTTGGCCTGCTCCGCGCTCTGGTGCTGGCAGTCGCACCACGAGCCGCCGCGGCAGTCGTCGTGGCGTCTGTCCTTGCAGCTCTCGCAGATCACACCTGCATTATTCTCCCAGAAGGGTGTTCCGGTTAGGCTGGCGCGCGTGGACCTCATGGCCGAGTTGCTCGACGATCTGCGTGCCGAGACCGCGTCCTTCGAGGCGTTGCTGCGGCCGCTGGGCGACGACGACTGGGAACGCCCCACACCCGCCGAAGGGTGGGCGATCCGCGACCAGGTGAGCCATCTGGCCTGGTTCGACGACGCGGCCGGCCGGGCGGTCACCGACCCCGATGGCCACCGCGCCGCGCTGGCGGGTTCGGGCCGAGGTGATGGCCCAGGAGATGTGGCGGCCGGTGGCCCGGCCGGCAGCTGGGTCGACGCTCTGGTGCTGGAGGCGCGCGGGAGGACGCCCGCCGACCTGCTCGCCTGGTTCCGTACGGCGCGGGCCCGCAGCATCGAGGTGTTCACCACGCTCGGCGCCCGCGACCGGGTGCCGTGGTACGGGCCCGACATGTCGGGCGCCTCGTTCGTCACCGCGCGGCTGATGGAGACGTGGGCCCACGGCCAGGACGTCGCCGACGCGCTCGGCGTCACCAGGCCGCCCACGGCCCGGCTCCGGCACGTGGCCTCGATCGGCTTCAGGGCCAGGCCGTACAGCTTCGCCGTACGCGGCCTGCCCGCGCCCGCCGAGCCGGTGCGCGCGGAGCTCACCATGCCGGACGGCGCCATGTGGACGGCCGGCCCAGGCGACGCGGAGAGCGTCGTACGCGGGCCGGTGCTCGACTTCTGCCTGGCCGTCACCCAGCGCATCCACCTGTCGGACACCGCGCTGGAGATGGCGGGGAGCCCGGCGAGGGAGTGGATGGAGATCGCGCAGGCGTTCGCGGGGCCTCCAGGAAGGGGTCGCGCGCCCGTCTCGGGGTGATATCAGGGTTGATTCCGGATGACGCGAAGGGCAGGGTCAGTGACATGCTGTGAGCATGCGCACACTCTTGAACGTCATCTGGCTCGTGTTCGCCGGAATCTGGCTGGCCATGGGCTACGCACTGGCCGGGATCATCTGCTGCATCCTGATCATCACGATCCCGTTCGGCATCGCCTCGTTCAGGATCGCCGCGTACGCGCTGTGGCCGTTCGGCAGGACCGTCGTGCGTGACCCTGACGCGGGCGTGTTCTCGTTGCTCGGCAACATCATCTGGTGCGTGGTCGCCGGCATCTGGCTGGCCATCGGCCACGTCGTCACCTCGATCCCGCTGTTCATCTCCATCATCGGCATCCCGATGGGCGTGGCGAACATCAAGATGATCCCCGTCTCCCTCCTCCCGCTGGGCGCGCGCATCGTCGACAACGACTAGCCACGGACGGGGTGCGCGGCGTCTAATGGGGGCAACCGCCACCACGGTTTCGGCCAGGCACTCTGGTAGGGCGGCGGGCGGATGGGCAGCGTCCATTGGCTAGGCTGTGCCGAAGAGTAACTGCGAATACCGTTGGGTGCCATGACGTCCACCGAAGCGCCTTCCCGGCCGAAAAGGGGGCTCGCCTCCAACGCCCGGGCCAGGCTGAGCTGGGTGCTCGACACCAGGTCGTGGGCGATCGTCCGGGCGTCGACCAACGCCGGAGTCAACTACCGGGTGACCGGGCTCGCGGGTGAGGCGGCGTTCTTCGCGCTGCTGTCGCTGCCGCCTTTCGTGCTGGGCCTGATCGGCGTGACCGGCAAGCTCGGCACCTGGCTGGGGCCCGGAGTGGTCACCCAGGTCAAGACCTGGGTGATCGCACAGGCCGGCCTGCTGTTCACCGACGACGCCGTCACCAAGGTCGTCAACCCGCTCATCACCGATGTGCTGAGCGACGACGCCGGCAAGGTGTCGATCATCTCGCTGGGTTTCCTGCTGTCCTTGTGGTCCGGCTCCAGGGCCCTCTACGTCTACGTCGACCTCATCTCCGTCGCCTACGGACTGGGTGAGGAGCGCGGCATCATCCGCACCAGGCTGATGTCGTTCGGCCTCTACATCGTGGGCCTGGTCATCGGCATCATCGTCATGCCGATCCTGGTCATCGGCCCCACACTGCTGAGAGACACGCTGCCCGGCGAATACGGCATCCTCATCGACGTGCTCTACTGGCCGGTCGTGATCGTCGGCTCGGTGTTGTTCCTGACCGTGCTCTACCACGTGAGCGTGCCGGTGCGCACGAAGTGGTACCGCGAGTTGCCTGGCGCGATCCTGGCGTTGTTCCTGTGGATCGTCTGCGCGGCGGTGCTGAGGGCCGTGCTGGCCGCGTGGTTCTCGCCCGTCTCCGTCTACGGCTCCCTGGCCGCGCCCATCGCCCTGCTGCTGTGGTTGTACATCACCGCGCTGGCCGTGCTCATCGGCGCCATCCTGAACGCCGAGGTCGACCGGCTCTGGCCGGGCATTGGCCGTACGAACAACGCGTGATCCGCCGTCCGGCCACCCAGGACCGGGTTCAGGAACGCGCAGATCACGCAGAAGTGAGAGCCTGCCGCATCCGCTATCGTCTAGGACGAGACGCGACTGGCGCATTGGGTGGGAACGACCACCGGGGAGCGAAAGGAGCGGAGGCCGTGCGCCTGGGTCTTCGCAGATTGTCAACGATGACAGGAGAATCATGAGTTCTCTCTCTAGCGTCGACCCGCAGCTCGCCGAGCTCATCACGGCGGAGGAGCGGCGGCAGGCCGACACCGTCAAGCTCATCGCGTCCGAAAACTACGTGTCCAAGGCCGTGCTGGAGGCCACCGGCACCGTCCTGACGAACAAGTACAGCGAAGGCTACGCAGGCAAGCGCTACTACGAGGGCCAGCAGGTCATCGACCAGATCGAGACCCTCGCCATCGAGCGCGCCAAGGCGGTCTTCGGCGTCGGCCACGCCAACGTCCAGCCCTACTCCGGCTCGCCCGCCAACCTCGCCGTCTACATGGCGTTCCTGCAGCCCGGCGACACCGTGATGGGCATGGGCCTGCCGTTCGGCGGCCACCTCACCCACGGCTGGTCCGTCTCGGCCACCGGCAAGTGGTTCACCCCGGTCCGCTACGGCGTGCGCAAGGACACCGGCCGCATCGACCTCGACGAGGTGCGGCAGCTCGCCCTGGAGCATCGCCCGAAGCTCATCTTCTGCGGCGGCACCGCGATCCCGCGCACCATCGACTTCGAGGGCTTCGCCTCGATCGCCCGCGAGGTCGGCGCCGTGCTGGCCGCCGACATCGCTCACATCGCGGGCCTGGTCGCGGGCGGCGCGCACCCGTCGCCGGCGGGCCACGCCGACGTGATCTCCACGACCACGCACAAGACGCTGCGCGGCCCGCGCGGCGCCATGCTCATGGCCGACTCCGAAGAGCACGCCAAGGCGCTCAACAAGGCCGTCTTCCCCGGCCTGCAGGGCGGCCCGCACAACCACACCACGGCCGCCATCGCCGTCGCGCTGCACGAGGCCGCCCAGCCGGCCTTCCGCGACTACGCCCACCAGATCGTCGCCAACGCCAAGGCCCTGGCCGACGAGCTCGCCTCGCGCGGGTTCGACCTCGTCTCCGGTGGCACCGACAACCACCTGATCCTTCTCGACCTCACGCCCAAGGGCATCGGCGGCAAGCCGGCCGCGCAGGCGCTCGACCGCGCGGGCCTGGAGACCAACTACAACACGGTGCCGTTCGACACGCGCAAGCCGTTCGACCCGTCGGGCATCCGCATCGGCACGCCGTCGGTCACCTCGCGGGGCATGGGTGAGGCGGAGATGCGGCAGATCGGCGCCTGGATGGACGAGGTCGTCACCGCCCTCGCCAAGGGCGACGCCGACGACGTCATCACGCGCGTCCACCACGAGGTGAGCGAGCTCACCGCGCGGTTCCCCGCGCCCGGTCTCTAGAGACCGGTTCGTCACGGCCGAGCCGAGCGGGCGCCACCCGTGCCCGTTCCCGGTTGGCGAAGATCTCGTTACGGCGGTGCCGGCGGCACGCCGGCCGCCGCACCCCGCCGAGGTCCTCCAGGGTGACGCCCGCTGACCCGGCGGGCCGCCGTAACGGCGCTCCCCTGACCGTGGTCGTGGTCAGGGGGCGCCGCTTCACCGGTCGAACCAGTCGAGCCCCTTGTCGGTCAGCAGCACCGCGCCGATCGTGAGGGCGAGCACGAGCTTGACGAGCATGAGGATCCCGCCTCCGTCGACGAGCCCGATCAAGGAGTCCAGCACGGCCACGGCCTCCGCGGCCAGGATGACGATGCGGGTCCAGCGAAACCGCTTCGACGCGAGGATCCCCGAGACGGCGAGCACGGCCGTCACGACGAGGGAGACAACGATGAGGCCGCGCACCAGGCCTGCGTTCTGCACGTCCTGGCCGTGGTCGAGCCGGCCGCTGAGCAGCGACAGCATCGCGAAGGCGCCGAACACGCCCGCGATGACCTGGAACCAGACCCCCACGAGGGCGAGCACCACGCTTGTCGGCATACGTTCCGACATCTGAGCATCCATCGAGCCCCTCCTGCGCACTTCAGAGACGCGCTCACCGTCTCAGCTCCCCACCGGGACCGGTCCCGTCCCGGCCGTCGCGTGCGCATGCGGTGTGGTCACAACTCGGCCAGGACACCCTCCCTGACGGTGGCGACCGGGATCACGTGGCGGTCCGGGCGCGCGGTGTCGCCGCGCGCGTCCACGTAGGCGCGGCCCGGGGGAGCGGCGCCGGCAAGGCGGAAGATCGTGGCGTGGCGGATCGTGCCGTCGTCGCCGAGCCATGGTTGCTCCATGCGCAGGATCCGGCGTGGCGTGGCCGTGACCGCCTCGATCGCCCGCTCCAGCCCCATGCCGCAGTGCAGCAGCTTGGTGAGCGTGGTGGCCAGGTCATGCACGGGGCCGGCGATGTTGCGTACGTGGACGTCCGTGCTGATCGTGTGCGGCGGGAAGCCGGCCGCCACCGCGCGGGCGGCCACACCGAAGCTGAAACTGGCCGCGCCGTGCCCCACGTCCATCAGCACGCCGCGGTCGAGGGCCCGGGCCAGGGCCGGGGCCGGCGCGCCGCCGGCGAGCCACGGGGCGCCGGTCTTGCCGTGGTAGCAGTGGGTGACGACGTCCCCGGCGTCCAGGAGGTCGAGCACGTCGCCGGTCAGCGGCGGGGCCTCACCCACGTGCACCAGCAGCGGCAGGCCCGCCTCCCTGGCCACCAGGCGGCCGAGCTGGAGCGGCTGCAGGCCCATCGCGCCGACGATCGCGCCGCTGGAGCGCACCTTCACCCCGCACACGACGTCGCGGTGCCGGTCGATGGCGGCGAGCGTGGCGTCCACGTCGATGAACGCCGGGTCGGCGGTCTCGCGCAGGTGGACCAGGCCGTGGGAGCCGATGTTGAGCCAGGCGCGCACCTGTGTCCTGGCCGCCGGGATGACGTAGCGGACGAGACCGTCGATGGTGGCCTGGCCCGCGCTGCCCGCGTCGGCGAGCACGTGCACGCCCGCGTCCAGGCCGGCCCGGTCGGGCGGCACGCTGATCTGCGTCATCGCGTCGTAGACGTGGGCGTGCAGGTCCACCCAGCCGGGGCCGATGCAGAGCTCGCCACCAGGGCTCGGAGGCGTGGCCGCCTCGCCGGTCGCCTCGCCGCCCGCGCCCGCCGGTGTGGTCGCCTCGTTGCCGCGCTCCGGTCGTGTCAGGCGGGCCCGCCCGTCCACCGGCGTCAGGCGGGCCCGCCCGTCCACCGGCCTCAGCCGGCCGGTCCCGCAGGCGGAGGGCGGCGGCGCGAGCACGCGCAGGGGCGTGTCGAGGGCGGCGGGAAGACGTACGTCGCCGCTCATGCCAGCGCCCTCGTGACGGCGGCGTTGTGGAACGTGCGGCGGATGCGGGCGATCCCGTCCGACGCCCGGCTCGGGTGCACGCGGTTGGTCAGCAGCACGGCGTAGAAGTCCAGCTCAGGATCCACCCACAGGCTCGTCCCCGTGAACCCGTTGTGCCCGTAGGCCGACGCGGTGAGCAGGTCGCCGCCGCTGCTCAGGTGGGATTCGTGGCCCTGCCAGGCCAGCGCCCGGGCGCCGGTCCTGGTGCCGGTCATGACGGCCAGCGTGCGCGGCGCGATGACGCCGTCGCCGCCCCTGCACAGCGCCTGGCCCAGCCTGGCCAGGTCGTCCAGGGTGCCGAACATGCCCGCGTGGCCGGCGACGCCTCCGAGCACCTCGGCGTTCTCGTCGTGCACGGTGCCCTGCACGACGCGGCCTCGCCACGGGCAGTCCTCGGTGGCCGCCGCCCGGGCCCGCTCGTGCTCGGGAAGCAGGAAGCGGGTGTCGTCCATGCCCAGGGGAGTGGTGACGCGCTCGCGTACGAGCTGGTCGAGCGGGACCCCGGCGGCGCTCTCCGCGACCAGGCCGAGGATCATGAAACCCTGGGAGCTGTACTCGACGCCCGGCCGCTCGCGCAGCGGCAGGCGGACGAGCGCGTCGAGCAGGTCCTCCCGGGTGGGGCAGCGGCGGTAGAGCGGCTGCTGCCCCGGGATGCGTGAGGTGTGGGTGAGCAGCTCGAACACGGTGATGCCGGCCTTGTCCGTGCCGGCGTAGCCGAATCCTGGGCCGGGCAGGTGGGACACGACGGTGTCGTCCAGGGTGAGCTCACCCGTCTCCACCAGCGCCATCACCGCGAGCCCGACGATCGGCTTGGTCAGCGAGGCGAGATCCCACAGCGTGTCGTCGCCCACCGGGGCACCGTCCCAGCGCAGCGTGCCGAGCGTGTCTCGCCCCACCGGCCCCGCGGACGTGCCGTAGGCCCAGGCCGCGCCCGAGAACTCGCCCTTGTCGCGGGCGCTGGCCAGAATACGGCCGGCTGTCATACGTTCCTCCCCAGTGCCGCGGAGACCCGGGCGGCGGCGGCCACCACCAGCGGGCCGAGCAGCGGCACATCGTTCTCGTTAAGATTGAGTGTCAGCCCCGCTACGCTGACCGCGCCCACCGCCGTCCCCGCCGCGTCGTGCACCACCGCTCCGACGCATCGCACGTTCGGCTCGTTCTCCTCGTCGTCGACCGCGTACCCGCGCTGCCGCACCGCCTCCAGCTCGGCCATGAGAAGGCCGGGGTCCGTGATTGTGGCGGGCGTGTTGCTGATCAGCGGCGCGGTCGCCGCCAGCACCGCGCGCACCTCCTCCTCCGGCAGGTGGGCGAGGATCGCCTTGCCGATCGCGGTGCAGTGCAGCGGGATCTGCGTCCCGACCCGCGAGGCCATCCGGTACGGCTGCTGCGACTCGACCTTGGCCAGGTAGACGGCCGACGAGCCGCTGCGGATCGCGAAGTGCACGGTGTGCGAGGTGTTGCGCTGCAGGTTCTCCAGGATCGGCCGTACGAGGGTCGTCATGTCCCGGTCGGTGAGCGCCGCCCCGGCCAGCGCGAGGATGGCGGGTCCCGACGCGTACGTGCCGTCGCCGTGCGAGACGGCGTACCCCTGGGCGATGAAGATCTGCAGGATCCGGTGCACGGTCGTCTTGTTGATGCCGGTCCGCTGGGCGATGTCCGCCAGGCGGCGAGGTTGATCGTGGCTGGCCAGTGCCCCTAAGACGACGAGCGTCTTCTCCACCGAATTCATCGTGACTGTCCCAAAAGGGTTGACGGACATAACCGAAACGGGTCATATTCAACCACGTGATACGCCATTTCACCATGTGAAACGCAAGAAAGGGAGGCGGGGGCTTATGTTCGACCGTGCGTTGCTGGCCCGCCGGGACCTGTTCAAGATCGGCGGCCTGGCCGCGGCGACGGTTTCCCTCGGGGCCTGCGCCAGCACGAAGCCCTCCGGCGGCGGACAGGGAAGCGCCGGGACCACCCTGCGGGTCTCGCTCGCCTCCGACGCCACCACCCTCGACCCGCAGAAGCAGGGCGACCTGCCCTCCATGAACGTGCTGATCAACGTCTTCGACACGCTCACCGTCCGGGACACCGACGACAAGCTCTCCGGCGGCCTGGCCGAACGCTGGGAGTCCAAGGACGACAAGACCTGGCGCTTCCACCTGCGCAAGAACGTCACCTTCCACAACGGCGAGCCCTGCGACGCCGCCGCCGTCGCGTACAGCATCGAGCGCCTGATCAACCCGGACACCCAGTCGCCCATCGTCGAGCTGCGCCTGGTCACCGGCGCGAAGGTGATCGACACGCACACGGTCGACCTGGTCACCAAGGAGCCGGACCCGATCCTGCCGGCCAAGCTGTCGTTGTTCGGCGGCGTGATCGTGCCGCCGAAGCACATCAAGGAGAAGGGCGAGAAGGCCTTCGCCGAGCACCCGATCGGCACCGGCCCGTTCACGTTCGAGCAGTGGCAGCGCGACAGCCGGATCACGCTCAAGGCCAACCCGGACTACTGGAACGGCAAGCCCGCCGTCGAGCAGCTCGTCTTCACGATCATGCCGGACCCGTCGTCGTCGCTGGCCGCGCTCCAGTCGGGCGAGGTGGACATCGTGACCGGCCTGACCCCCGACGCCGCGCAGCAGCTCGGCGACGCCACCGGCTTCAAGGTCGTCACCAGGCCGGGCGTGCGCACGTTCTTCGTCTCGCTCGACACCGAAGAGGGCCCGCTGAAGGACAAGCGGGTGCGCCAGGCGCTCAACCACGCGCTCGACGTGGACACCCTCATCACGTCGGTGCTCAACGGCGCCGCAGAACGTACCCCGACGCTCATCCCCAAGCAGGCGTTCGGCTTCGACCCCGCGATCCAGCCGTACCAGCACGACGTGGCCAAGGCCAAGAGCCTGCTCGCCGCGGCCGGGCACCCGGACGGGTTCGCGCTCAAGCTCTCCTCCTCCACGGCCGACAAGGACATCGCCCAGGCCATCTCGGGGCAGCTGGCCAAGGTCGGTGTCAGGGCCGAGGTGTCGCTGCTCGACCCGGCCACGTTCAAGGGGCGTCTGGTTTCGGACAACCGCAAAGCGCTCGGCGCGATGTACTTCGTCGGCAACTCCGGCTGGACCATGGACGCCTCCAGCAACCTGCAGTCGTTCGTCCGGCACGACCGGCGCCAGAGCCGCTGGAACAACCCGGAGGCCGACGCGCTCATCGACAAGGAAGAGCAGTCGGTCGACCCGGAGGTGCGCCAGGAGGCGTTCACCGAGCTGCAGAAGATGCTGATCGAAGAGTCGCCGTTCCTCTACCTCTATCAGGCGAGCATCCTGTACGCGGTCAGCGACAAGGTGCAGTGGGAGAGCAACGCCAACGGCACCCTCGCGATGGCGAACGCCAAGCTCGCGACCTCATGACCGGATTCGTCGTCCGGCGGATCGGCCACACCCTGCTCGTGCTGTTCTGCGTGGCCACCGTCTCGTTCTTCATCGTCCGGCTGGCCGGCGACCCCGTGCAGCAGATGCTGCCCCCTGAGGCCACCGCCGAGCAGGAGGCCACGCTGCGGGCCGGCCTCGGCTTCGACCGGCCGCTGCCCGAGCAGTACGTCTCCTACATGACGGGCCTGCTCAGCCTCGACTTCGGCCAGTCGGTGTTCTTCCACCGCCCCGCGTTCGAGGTCATCATGGAGCGGCTGCCGCTCACGGTCGACCTGGCCGTGGCCGCCCTGGCGTTCACCCTGGTCGTGTCGATCCCGGCCGGGATCGTCGCGGCCGTCAGAAGGGGCAGCGCCACCGACACCTCCGTCATGGCCTCGGTGCTGGTCGGCCAGTCCACTCCCGCGTTCTGGGTGGGCATCCTGCTCATCCTCATCTTCGCGGTCAACCTCCAGTGGCTGCCCGCCTCGGGCACCGGCTCGCCCGCCCACCTGGTGCTGCCCGCGATCACACTCGGCCTGTACTCGGCCGCGATGATCGCCAGGTTGCTGCGTTCCTCGCTCATCGACGTGCTCGGCGAGGACTACATCCGCACCGCCAGGGCCAAGGGCCTGTCCGGGTTCAGGGCCGTCACGTCGCACGGCCTGCGCAACGCGTCGCTGCCGGTCGTCACCGTCGTCGGCCTGGAGGTCGGCAGCCTGCTCGGCGGCGCGATCCTCACCGAGCAGGTGTTCTCCTGGCCGGGCATCGGGCGGCTGACCGTGGAGGCGATCACGTACCGCGACTATCCGCTGATGCAGGCCACGGTGCTGTTCCTGGCGGCCGTGTTCGTCGTCGTGAACCTGATCGTGGACCTGTCGTACGCCCTGCTGGATCCCCGGGTGAGGCTGAGCTGATGCCGACCGCAGTCCTGCGCGCGCTGCGCCGCAACCACGCCGCCAAGGTCGCCGTGGGCGTCATCGTCCTCGTCGTGTTCGTCGGTCTGTTCGCGCCGCTGATCTCCCCGCACGACCCGAACCTGCAGAATCTCGACCTGAAGTTGCGCCCGCCGTTCTGGATGAGCGGCAGCGAGCCCGGCTATCTGCTGGGCACCGACAAGCTGGGCCGCGACGTGCTGAGCCGCATCATGTACGGCACCCGCGTCTCGCTCCTCGTCGGCCTGGCGGCCACCGTGCTGTCCGGCCTGGTCGGCGCCGTGATCGGGGTCATCAGCGGCTATTACAGGGGCTGGCGGGAGCAGGTGTTCATGCGCTTGGCCGACGTGCAGCTCGCGTTCCCGTCGATCCTGCTGGCGCTGGCCATCATCGCGGTGCTCGGCCCGAGCCTGTTCTTCATGATCCTGGTGCTCGGCCTGACCGGCTGGGTGTCGTACGCCCGTGTGGTCCGCGCCGAAGTGCTCTCCCTGCGTGAACGCGAGTTCGTCACCGCGGCCAGGGCCATCGGCGACACCGGGCCGCAGATCATGGCCCGCCACCTCGTCCCCAACATCGTCGCCCCTCTGGCCACCATCGGCACCCTCCAGGTGGCGGCGATGATCGTCGCGGAGGCGTCGCTCAGTTATCTGGGGCTCGGCGTCCCGCCCAGCGTGCCCACGTGGGGCAGTCTGCTCGCCGACGGCCAGCTCTATCTGCGCAGCGCCTGGTGGATCGCGGTCTTCAGCGGCGCTGCCATCATGATGACAACACTCGCGATCAACGTCACCGGCGACCTCCTCCGCGATGTCGCCGACCCGAAGGCATACACCCGATGAACCTCGCCACGCACTACAGGTGCGACGACTGCCACGCCACCTTTTCGCTGAAGACCCCCGCCCTGCTCTGCGAGGCGTGCGGCGGCCTGCTCGAGATCGAGTACGACCTCGGCCCCGCCAAGCCGCAGGACATCCTGGACAACGCGGTGAGCCGCCGCCACCTGGGGTTGTGGCGCTGGTCGGATCTGCTCCCGCTGCCCGAGCACGCCGAACCCCTCCACCTCGGCGAGGGCGACACCCCGCTGATGCGCACGAGGCGGCTGGGCCGCCACATCGGCCTGCCCGGCCTGCTGATCAAGAACGACACGCTCATGCCCACCGGCAGCTTCAAGGACCGGGGTTTCTCCGTCGCCGTCGGCTTCGCCAGGGCGCTGGGCGTCAAGCAGGCGTTCACCTACAGCTCGGGCAACGCCGGCGCCTCGTTCGCCGCCTACGCGGCCAGGGCCGGGATCGAGGCCACGGTCCTGGTCGAGGACGTCGCCAACGAGTCCAAGATCTCGGCCATCAGCCTCAGCGGGGCCCGCGTGCTGCGCCTGCGCTACCGCTCCAGCCTGGAGATCTTCGCCGGGGTGAGCGCCCTGTCGGAGGCCGGGTTCTACTGCTTCGTCAACTTCATCAACCCGGTGCGCCACGAGGGCATGAAGACGTACGCGTACGAGATCTGCGAGGCGCTCGGCTGGCGCGCGCCCGACGTGATGGTGCACCCGGTCGGCACCGGTGGCGGGCTCTACGGCGCCTGGAAGGGTTTTCGCGAGCTGAAGCGGCTCGGGCTCATCGACCGGCTGCCGAAGATGGTGGGCGTGCAGCCGGCCGCCTCCGCGCCGCTCGTCCGCGCCTTCACCGAGGGCAAGACGGTCGCCGGCCGCCACGGCGACGCGAACAAGACCGTCGCCCAGAGCATCGCCGGCGACGCCCCCATCCAGGGCGGCTCGCGGGTGCTGCGCGCCGTCTACGACTCCGGCGGCCGGGTCGTCGCCGTCGACGACAACGACCTGTTCGAGGCGATGCGGCTGCTCGGCGAGGAGGGGATCTCGGCCGAGCCGTCCGCCGCGGCCTCCACCGCCGCGCTGCTGCGCGCCCGCGCCCAGGGCTGGGTGTCGGAGAGTGACACCGTGGTCAGCGTGGTCACCGGGGGCGCGCTCAAGCAGCCGAGCGCCCTCGCCCAGGCTGTGCGCCCACCCCAGGGAACGGTGGAGGCCGACCCCGCCGAGCTGCTGCGGATCTTCAGGGGAGGCATCGAGTGAGCCTGCTGGAGATCAACGACCTGCACGTGGAGTTCCGTCTCGACGCGGGCACGGTCAAACCCGTCAACGGGGTGTCGCTGTCGGTCGAGGCCGGACAGACCCTGGCCGTCGTCGGCGAGTCCGGCAGCGGCAAGACCGCGACCGCCCTGTCGATCCTGCGCCTGCACCCCACGCCTCCCTGCCACTACACCGGCGGCGAGATCCTCGCGGGCGGCCGTGACCTGCTCAAGCTGTCCGAGCGGGAGATGCGCAAGGTCCGCGGCAACGAGATCGCCATGGTGTTCCAGGACCCCATGACCAGCCTCAACCCGCTCAAGACCGTGGGCGCGCAGATCGCCGAGTCGCTCCGCCTGCACCAGGGCCTGTCCCGGTCCGAGGCCCGGGCCCAGGCCGTGGGGGCGCTGCGCGAGGTCGGCATCCCTCACCCCGAGCAGCGGGCGGGGGAGTACCCGCACCAGTTCTCCGGCGGCATGCGCCAGCGCGTCATGATCGCGATCGCGCTCGCCTGCCGCCCCAAGATCCTCATCGCCGACGAGCCGACGACCGCGCTCGACGTGACGGTCCAGGCCCAGATCATGGAGCTGCTCGCGGCGCTCCAGGAACGGTTCGGCATGGCCATCGTGCTCATCACGCACGACCTCGGCGTGGTGGCCCGCTCCGCGGACCAGGTCCTGGTCATGTACGGCGGCCGCCCGGTCGAGCTGGCCGCCGTGGACGACGTCTTCGACGGGCCGCGCATGCCGTACACGAAGGCGCTGCTGCGGTCCATGCCCCGCTCGGACGTGCCGGGCGGCGCGCCGCTCGACCCGATCCCCGGCAGCCCGCCCAACCTGTTCGCGCCGCCCGGCGGATGCGCCTTCCATCCCCGCTGCGCGCTGGCCGTGCCCGAGTGCGCCACCCAGGTGCCGCCGCTGCTGGAGCGCGCGCCGGGACACAGCGCCGCCTGCCTGCTCGAAGGGAGCCCGTAGATGGCCGAGCCGCTGCTGTCGCTGCGCGACGTGCGCAAGGAGTTCAGCTCGAAGGTGGTCGCCGTGGACGACGTGTCCTTCGACGTGCACCCGGGCGAGACGCTCGGCCTGGTGGGAGAGTCCGGCTGCGGCAAGACCACGCTCACCCGGCTCATCCTGCGGCTGGTCGAGGCCAGCGGCGGCGAGATCTGGTTCGACGGCAGGGAGCTCCTCGGCCTGCGCCAGAAGGAGCTGCTGGCGGTGCGCGAGGACATGCAGGTCGTGCTGCAGGACCCGTACGCCAGCCTGAACCCCCGCATGCGCGTCGGCGAGATCGTCGCCGAGCCGCTGGTCACCCACGGCCGGGTGCGCCGCCGCTCGGCCGCCGCCCGCGAGCGCGTCGCCGAGCTGCTCGATGCCGTCGGGCTGGAGGCGGGCAGCCAGGAACGTTTCCCGCACGAGTTCTCGGGCGGCCAGCGGCAGCGGATCGGCATCGCCCGCGCCCTGGCGCTGGAGCCGAAGCTGGTCATCTGCGACGAGCCGGTCAGCGCGCTCGACGTCTCCATCCAGGCCCAGATCATCAACCTGATGAAGCGGCTGCAGGCCGAGCGCGGGCTGACGTACCTGTTCGTCTCCCACGACCTGTCGATCATGCGGCAGATCGCCACCCGCGTCGCCGTCATGAACCTCGGCAGGATCGTCGAGCTGGCCGGCACGGAGACGCTGTTCACGGCGCCGCGCCACCCGTACACGCACAGCCTGCTGTCGGCCGCGCCCGTGGCCGACCCGAAGGTGGAGCGGACGCGGCGGCGTATCGTGCTCAAGGGCGATCCTCCGTCGCCCGCCGATCCGCCGTCCGGGTGCAGTTTCCACACCCGCTGCCCGGCCGCCCGCGCGGAGTGCTCGGCCACCCGTCCGCCGCTGGCGCCCCAGGAGAGTCCCGGTCACACCGCGGCCTGCCTGTTCCCGGTGTCGGACGTGGCCGCTCTGACGTGACGCGGCGCCCCGCCGCACGGGCTCGGGGTGCGGC
>NZ_SMKP01000108.1:0-34685 GCF_004349015.1 Nonomuraea diastatica | reverse complement strand
GTGCTGACGATGCTCGACCCAGGCCTGATGCCGGGCGCCATCCAGGTCGTCAATCTGGCGATGCCGCTGTTCACGCTGGCCGTCGAGTGGCGGCGGGTGGAGTGGCGGGGAGTGGGGTTCGCGCTGCTGGGCAGGGTGCCGGGCAGCGCTATCGGCGCAGCAATTATTGTCTACACATCCATATACGCCAGGAGCGTCTTCGTGGCGGTCATGGTGCTGGCCGCCGTGGTCCTGACCGCCAGGGCGCTGAGCGTGCCGCGCACCGGCGTGACGATCACCTCCGCCGGGTTCGTGTCCGGCGTCACCGGCACCGCGACGGGCATCGGCGGGCCGCCCATCGCGCTGGTGTACCAGAGCGCCAAGGGCCCGCAGATCAGGGCGACGCTGGCGATGTTCTTCTGCCTGAGCGCGCTGCAGTCGCTGGCGATCCTGGCGCTGGTGGGCGAGCTGCCCGCTCGGGCCCTGGCGACGGGGGCGACGCTGGTCGCGCCCATGGTGCTCGGGTTCCTGGTGTCGGGGCCGCTGCGGCGCTATCTCGACGGCGGGAAGGCACGGATGGCCGTGCTGGTGGTGGCGACCGCTTCGGCGCTCGCGCTGATCGTGCAGAACGTGGTCATCGGGTCGCCGTGACGGCGCGGCGGCTCAGGCGTCGCTCGCGCCGGGGCGCCAGCCGGTGCGCTGGGCCCAGGCGTCGGCGCGTCGCACGATGTCCCACACGTACGGCTCCTTGGCCGTGACGTATTCCTGCCGCGCGTCGCGGAACCGGTCGGCGCACCGCCGTTTCGCCTCGGCGAACTCGCTCGCGGCTGCGGGGTGCGCGCGCAGGTAGTCGCGGAACAGCAGCGGCAACTGCTGGGAGAAGCTACCGAGCTCGCGCACGTGGACGTGGGTCCTGCGGCGTCCCGGCGCCTCGCGGAAGTAGCGCTTGGTCAACTCGGGGTTGTCCGCCCGATGGACCAGGCCGATGAGCTCCAGCGGACGCTTGAACGCCTCGAGCGGTTCGAGTGAACGCACCGCGATCTGCACGTCGATCACGGGCTTGGCGGCCAGGCCGGGCACCGAGGTGGAGCCGATGTGGTCGATCCGCACCGCGACGGAGCCGAGCGCCGCGCGCATCGTCCGGCCGAGCGCGGCGAAGCCGGCGGGCCAGCCCGGATCGTAGTCGACGATCTCGACCGGACCTCCCATGCCCCGATTGTCGCCCACCCCCACCTGGCGCGCCCCCGGGGACCCCGACGACGGGCGTTGTGTTTCCTGATTGTTACTAGAAACAACAAACTACCGCGCCACTGGGTCTTCCAAAGCAGTCCATCCCGGAATACGTTGCCGCAAACAACATTCATCCGGGCCCCTCCGGAAGAAAGGACCCTGCACTATGCGTAAGGGGATCCTCAGCCTGACCGCCGCGGCAGCCGCGCTCGCTCTCGGTCTCACCGCCTGCGGGGGCGAAAGCGGTCAGACCTCCTCGACCACGGCCTCCGCCACCGCCTCAGCGGCACCGGCGGGCAAGATCGGCGTCATCCTGCCGGACAGCAAGTCCTCGGCCCGGTGGGAGACGGCGGACCGCAAGTACCTCGAAGAGGCGTTCAGAGCCGCCGGCGTCCAGTACGACATCCAGAACGCCCAGAACGACAAGACGGCGTTCCAGACCATCGCCGACCAGATGATCACCAACGGCGCCACCGTCCTGATGATCGTCAATCTGGACAGCGGCACCGGCAAGACGGTCATTGACAAGGCCAAGTCTCAGGGCGTGGCCACCATCGACTACGACCGGCTGACGCTCGGCGGCGGCGCCGCCTACTACGTCAGCTTCGACAACACCAAGGTGGGCCAGCTCCAGGGCGAGGGCCTGGCCAAGTGCCTGACCGACAAGAAGGCGGACAAGCCGATCGTCGCCTACCTCAACGGCTCGCCGACGGACAACAACGCCACCCTGTTCAAGGCCGGGTACGACGGGGTGCTCAAGCCCAAGTTCGACGCCGGCGAGTACGTCAAGGGGCCGGAGCAGTCGGTGCCCGACTGGGACAACACCCAGGCCGGGACGATCTTCGAGCAGATGCTGACCCAGCAGCCGAAGATCGCCGGAGTGCTGGCCGCCAACGACGGCCTCGGCAACGCCGCCATCACCGTGCTGAAGAAGAACAACCTCAACGGCAAGGTTCCGGTCACCGGCCAGGACGCCACCGTCCAGGGCCTGCAGAACATCCTCGCCGGCGACCAGTGCATGACGGTCTACAAGGCCGTCAAGAAGGAGGCCGACGCCGCGGCCAAGCTCGCGGTGGCGCTGGCCAAGGGGGAGAAGCCCACGGCGAGCAGCAGCGTCAAGGACCCGGAGAGCGGCCAGGACGTGCCCGCCGAGCTGATGGAGCCGCAGGCCATCTACTTCGACAACGTCAACGACGTGGTGGCCGACGGCTTCGTGACCAAGGAGGAACTGTGCACCGGTGACTTCGCCGAGAAGTGCACCGAGGCAGGAATCGAATAAGACCAAGGGGTACGGCCCGCTTCACGAGCGCGGCCGTACCCTCCCTTAGGGAGCCCCATGACCCCCCTCCTTGAAGTGCGCGGGATCGACAAGAGCTTCGGCCCGGTGAAGGTCCTGCACAAGGTCGAGTTCTCGGCGTACGCCGGCGAGGTCACGGCGCTCGTCGGCGACAACGGCGCCGGTAAGTCGACGCTCGTCAAGTGCGTCGGCGGCATCTACCCGATCGACGACGGCGAGATCCACTTCGACGGCCGCCCGGTCCAGGTCCACAGCCCGCGCGACGCGGGCGAGCTGGGCATCGAGATCGTTTACCAGGACCTCGCCCTGTGCGACAACCTCGACATCGTCCAGAACATGTTCCTCGGCAGGGAGCGCAGGCGCGGCCCCCTGCTCGACGAGGACAGCATGGAGGAACTGGCCGAGCGCACGCTCAGCAGCCTGTCCGTGCGCACGGTGAAGTCCATCAGACAGCAGGTCTCCAGCCTGTCCGGCGGGCAGCGGCAGACCGTGGCCATCGCCAAGGCCGTGTTGTGGAACAGCAAGGTCGTCATCCTCGACGAGCCGACCGCGGCCCTGGGCGTGGCCCAGACCGCGCAGGTGCTCGAACTGGTGCGCAGGCTGGCCGACACCGGGCTGTCCGTCGTGCTCATTTCGCACAACATGAACGACGTGTTCGCCGTCTCCGACCGGATCGCGGCGCTCTATCTCGGAAGGATGGCCGCCCAGGTCAAGACCGCCGACGTGACGCACGCGCAGGTCGTCGAACTGATCACCTCCGGCCGCAGCGGCGATCTCGGCCTCAAGAACGGGGTCACGCCATGAACAAGGTCAAGGAACTACCCGGCGAGGCGATCGTCGCGGCGACGCAGTCACCGTCGATCGGCAACAGTTTCCTCGCCTACGTCCAGCGGGTGCGCGGCGGTGACATGGGCGCGTTGCCGGCCGTTCTCGGCCTGGTGGTGCTCTGCGCGGTCTTCGCGGTCGCGCGGCCCTCGTTCGTCACCGCGATCAACTTCGCCAACCTGTTCACCCAGGGCGCCGCGATCACGCTGATCGCGATGGGGCTGGTGTTCGTGTTGCTGCTCGGTGAGATCGACCTGTCGGCCGGCTTCGCCAGCGGCGTGTGCGCGGCGGTGCTCGCCGTCACGCTGACCAGCGCGGGCCTGCCCTGGTACGTGTGCGTGGCGGCGGCCATCTTCACCGGGGTGCTCATCGGCATGGCGCTCGGCACCCTGGTCGCCAAGGTGGGCATACCGTCGTTCGTCGTGACGCTGGCGGCGTTCCTCGCCTTCCAGGGCCTGGTCCTGGTGCTGGTCGACGAGGGCACGAACATCTCCATCAGGAACAGCGTGATCGTCGCCATCGCGAACAGGAACCTGCCGCCGTGGCTGGGCTGGGCGCTCTACGCGCTCTGCGTGGCGGTCTTCGCGGGTGTGCAGCTCAGGCGGGCCAGGACCCGCGCCAAGCGCGGCCTGACCGCCGACCCGATGTCGTTGATCGCGTTCCGTGTGGGCATGCTGGCGCTCTTCGCCGGGCTCGCGGTCTTCGCGCTCAACCTGGAGCGCAGCCGCAATCCCGAGCTCGTCTCGCTCACGGGCGTGCCGATCGTGGTGCCGCTCATCCTGGTGCTGCTGGTCGTGTGGACCGTGGTGTTGCGCCGCACCGCGTTCGGCCGGCACCTGTACGCGGTCGGTGGCAACGCCGAGGCCGCGAGGAGAGCGGGCATCCCGGTCGACCGGCTCAAGATCAGTGCCTTCGTGATCTGCTCCTCGATGGCCGCGATCGGCGGGATCGTGGCCGCGTCCAGGGCCAGCTCCGTCGACCCGAACACGGGCGGCAGCTCCGTCCTGCTGTACGCCGTCGGCGCGGCCGTCATCGGCGGCACGAGCCTGTTCGGCGGCAAGGGCAGGGTGCTGGACGCCGTGATGGGCGGCGCCGTGGTGGCCGTGATCGAGAACGGCATGGGCCTGATGGGGTATGGGGCCAGCGTGAAGTACCTGGTCACCGGGTCCGTCCTGCTGCTCGCCGCGGGTGTCGACGCCATGGCGCGCAAGCGGGCGGCGGCCGCTGGTTTAAGGTGATCAGCGACTCGCAGCCCCTGAAGGAACTCCAGACCATGCGTGCCGGACCCTCTCAAGAGGACATCAGACGCCACAATCTCGGCGCGCTGCTCCGGCATGTTCATCTGGGCGGGCCGATCTCGCGCGCCGAGCTCACTTCGAGGATGGGGCTCAACCGGAGCACCATCATGGCCCTGACCTCCGACCTCACCGCCGCAGGGCTGGTACGCGAGGAGCTGCCGCGCGAGACGGGCCGGGCCGGGCGGCCCTCGCTCGTGGTGCGGCCCGAGTCGGCCCGGGTCTACGTGTTCGCGTTCGACGTGGGCCCCGACCGGCTCGCGGTGGCCCGCGTCGGGCTGGGCGGGGTCATCCTCGACCGCAGGGAGGTTCCGCGCGACCGCGGCCGGTTCAAGCTGGACGAGTTGGCCGCGGCGCTGTCCGGGTTCGCCCGGCAGATGCGGCGCAAGACCAGGGCCGACACCGTGTGCGTCGGCGCGGCGGCGGCCGTGTCCGGCGGCGTGCGCAAGGCCGACGGCGTGGTCACGTTCGGCCCCAACCTGATGGACGAGGAGGTCCCGTTCGGCGAGGAGCTGGGCCGCAGGCTGGGTCTGGGGCTGCCCGTCAGCGTGGGCAACGACGCCAACCTGGCCGCGCTCGCCGAGCACAGCCGCGGGGTCGGCGTGGCCGTCAAGGACCTCATCTACCTGCACGGCGACGTCGGCATCGGCGGCGGGATCATCGCGGGCGGTCACCTGCTCGGCGGCCACGACGGCTACGGCGGGGAGGTCGGCCACATGGTCGTCAACCCGGGCGGCCGCGCCTGCGGCTGCGGCTCCAGCGGCTGCCTGGAGGCGGAGGTGGGAGAGCGGGCGCTGCTGGAGTCGGCCGGCCGGTTCGGCGCGCAGCAGGGCAGGGACGCGGTCAGGGCCGTGGTGGAGGCCGCGGACCGGGGCGACATCGGAGCGCAGGAGGGCCTGAAGCGGGTCGGCGAATGGCTCGGGCTCGGCGTCGCGAACCTGGTGAACATCTTCAACCCGGAAATGTTGATCTTCGGCGGGATGTTGCGGGAGATCTATCTCGGCTCGGCGGCGCAGGTGCGCACGCAGCTCACGCTGCACGCGATGGCGCCGCAGCGTGATCGGCTGCGGCTGCGCACGTCGGCTCTGGGCGACGCCGCCACCCTGGTGGGGGCGGCCGAACTCGCCTTCGCCCACGTCCTGTCCGACCCGCTGGAGGTGCTGGCCCGAGCCAACGCCTGAGAAGCGCCGCGGGCCAAAGGGTCAGGTGACCTGGGAGTCGCCCGCCGTCCAGGTGTCGCAGAAGCCGGTCGCCCCGCCGCGGAAGCCGCGGTCCTGCCAGAGCGCCAGGTTGCTCGGCTTGCCGTGGGTCTCGCTCTCGTCCGCCTTGCTCACCGCCTCGATCCACGCCTCCCACGCGATGCCGGGGTCGATCGAGTCCAGCGCGGCGCTGTAGAAGACGCCCGCGTAGCACTCGGCCTGCATCTCCAGCCGGTGGCTCAGCAGGGTCCGCGCGCGCTCCGAGGCCGGCGCGTACAGCGCTTCGTGCGCGCCGAGCACGCCGGTGAGCTGCTGCACGTGGTGTCCCCACTCGTGGGCGATGGAGTGCGCGATGTTCATCCTGAACGGGTCACGCAGCTCGTGCCGCATGATCCGGACGGCGATCGTCCGCTGCTCGGGGCAGTAGTGCGCGCCGTTGCCGGTGATCGTGCCGCACACCGAGTCGGTTCCCGTCGTGATCGTGACGGTGGGCCGGGTGTAGGCCAGGCCGGCCACGGCGAACGTGACTGCCCAGAACCGGTCGGCGCAGTCGGCCATCGCGTGGTGGAACGACCTGAGCGAGGCCACGCTGCCCAGCCGGATCGCCGGGACGTCGCACTCCAGCGGCATGACCCCGCCACTGCTCATCTCGCCGGAGAGCCCGGCGTGCGCGGTTCGTTGCCCCGCGCGGGCGGGGCTTGGTACGAGCAGGCCCGCGACCATGCACATGACAACCGCTAAGTGGGATACGCGCACGATGGCGGATTTTAGATCATCTGACGTTACGTGACGCAGTGGCCCAGGTGTTGCACGCGCCAGGCGTGCCCCGTTCGAACCCGCGTGACATCCAGGCTGCCTGCGTGGGGCCCCTGCCGTGGTCGTTCTGGGGCCAGCCCTTGGCGCCGTTCTTCCTGAACCATTCCACGGTGTAGGCCCAGTCGGCGTCGGAGACCAGGTCCGAGCCCCGCATCGTGCTCATGAAGGCGGCGGAGAAACACTCCGCCTGGAGTTCGGACTTGCGCGAGAGCTGCAGCCGCCTGGCCTTGCCCGCCAGGGTCCTGGCCGTCCAGTAGTAGTTCCAGATGCCGGAGATCTGCTGCACGTGGTGGCCGTACTCGTGGGCGATCAACCGGGTGATCCCGAGCGGGAACGGGTTGCGCAACTGGTCCTTGCTGATCATCAGGTACATGGTGCGGTCGGTGGAGCAGTAGACACCGTCGGCGCCGGCGTTCCACACCCCGCAGGGCGTCCTGACTTTCCGAGTGATGATGCGCAGGCGCGGTTTGGTGAAGGTCATCTCCGCCTTGCGGAACTGCGCGCCCCACACCCGGTTCAGGCACGCGGTCACACGGGTCAGAAAGCGCCGGTACGCGATGATGCTCCTGGCAGGCAGGGCGCCGGGCCGGCAGTTCACGTCGCTGAGCCGCCCGGTCCTGTAGAGCGGATTCCGCGTCGCCATCGCCCGGCCGAGGTCGGGTGCCCCCGCCTGCCGGCCCGAGGCCCGGGAGGGAGGGGCGGCGAGCTGCTGGGCCCCGTTGCGTAACCCCTCCGCGCTCATGGTCACGTCCACCAGAACGAGCACCAGACCGGCCGCTGCCAGGGCAAGAGCGAGTGTGGCCGCCACAAGTGCTGCGAGTTTAGTTTTGGGGACGGAGTTCATAGGTACCGAAAGAGTAGGTCAAGATCGGACATACCGGGGTGGATTTGACTCGATGGAGTCAGTGAGGCGTCCGCGAACTACACTCGGGGAATCGGCGGACAAGAGCAGAGGGGAGTCGGATCCGTGAGCGGGTTGCTGGGCTCGGTAAAGGGACCGCAGGACGTCAAACGGCTCGCTGTGGAGGAGTTGCCGCGGCTCGCGGGGGAGATCCGTGACCTGCTCGTCGACTCGTGCGCGAAGTACGGTGGCCACCTCGGCCCCAACCTCGGCGTGGTCGAGCTGACCATCGCCGTGCACCGGGTCTTCGACTCGCCGGCCGACCCCGTCGTCTGGGACACCGGCCACCAGGCGTACGTGCACAAGCTCCTCACCGGCCGCGCGTCCGGGTTCAACGCCCTCAAGCAGGAGGGCGGCCTGTCGGGCTATCCGAGCCAGGCAGAGTCCGACCACGACTTCGTCGAGAACTCCCACGCCTCGACCGCGCTGTCCTACGCCGACGGCCTGGCCAAGGCGTTCAAGCTGCGCGGTGAGCGCGACCGCACGGTCGTCGCGGTGATCGGCGACGGCGCGCTGACCGGCGGCATGGCCTGGGAGGCACTCAACAACATCGCCGCCGCCAAGGACCTGCCCGTCGTCATCGTGGTCAACGACAACGGCCGCTCCTACTCGCCCACCATCGGCGGCCTGGCCTCACACCTGTCCTCGTTGCGCGTCAACCGCCACTACGAGGACGTCCTCGAATACGTCAAAGACAAGATCGGCAACGTTCCCGTCCTCTACGACGCGCTCCACGGCTTCAAGAAGGGCGTCAAGGACGTCATCGCGCCGCAGGTGATGTTCGAGGACCTCGGCCTGAAATACGTCGGGCCCATCGACGGCCACGACGAGCAGGCCATGGAGGCGGCCCTGCGCAAGGCCCGCGGCTTCCGCGGCCCCGTCATCGTGCACGCGCTCACCCAGAAGGGCCGCGGCTACGCGCCCGCGGAAGACCACGACGAGGACCAGTTCCACTCGCCTGGCGCCTTCGACCGGGCCACCGGCGCGGAGAAGCCCAAGGGCCGCATCTGGACCAACGTGTTCAGCGAGGAGCTCGTCCGGCTCGGCAAGGAGCGCGACGACCTGGTCGCGATCACCGCGGCCATGCTCCACCCGACGGGCCTCAACGCGTTCGCCGAGGCCTACCCCGACCGCATCTACGATGTCGGCATCGCCGAGCAGCACGCGCTCACCAGCGCCGCGGGGCTCGCCCTCGGCGGCATGCACCCGGTGGTGGCCGTCTACGCCACCTTCCTCAACCGCGCGTTCGACCAGCTCCTCATGGACGTCGCCCTGCACAGGCTGCCGGTCACCGTCGTGCTCGACCGGGCGGGTGTCACGGGCGACGACGGCGCCAGCCACAACGGCATGTGGGACCTGTCCATCCTCCAGGTGGTGCCCGGGCTCAGGGTCGCGGTGCCGCGCGACGGCGACCGGCTGACCGAGCTGCTGCGCGAGGCCCTGGAGGTCTCCGACGGCCCGACAGCGCTGCGTTTCCCCAAGGGCCCGGTCGCCGAGGCGCTCGACGCGGTGGGCCGGCTGGGCGAGATGGACGTGCTGCGCGCCCCGAAGGGCGACCCAGAGGGCGAGCACGAGGCCGAGCCCGACGTGCTGCTGGTCGGCGTGGGCCCGATGGCGCAGGTCTGCATGGACGCTGCGGTCCTGCTCGATGCCCAGGGCATCGCGTCGACCGTGGTCGACCCCCGCTGGGTCAAGCCGCTCGACGAGGCGCTCGTTCCGGCGGCGAAGGAGCACAGACTGGTGGCCGTCGTCGAGGACAACGGCCGGGTGGGCGGGGTGGGCGACGCCGTGGCCCGGCTCCTGCGTGACGCCGACGTCGACGTGCCCGTCCGCACCTTCGGCATCCCGCAGGAGTTCCTCGACCACGCCAAGCGGGCCGCGATCCTCGGCCGGATCGGTCTCACCGGTCAAGACCTCGCCCGCCAGATCACCGAGGCGGTCGCCATGCGCGCCCAATCCGCCGAGCCCGCCCGCCGCTGAGCACCCTCGGGGGCTGACCCTCGGCGGCGCATGATAGCCGAGGGCGTGGGAAGGCGCTGTGCGTGGACATCTTTCGCACGAAGAGCGTCGAGCAGTCGATCCGCGACACCGAGGCCCCCGAGCACCAGCTGCGCAAGCGCCTGACCGCCACGGACCTGACGGTCTTCGGCATCGGCGTGATCGTCGGTACGGGGATCTTCGTGCTCACGGGACAGGTCGCCAAGGAGCTGGCCGGCCCGGCGGTGGCGCTCTCCTTCATCGTCGCCGCCGTCGTGTGCGCCCTGGCGGCGCTGTGCTACGCCGAGTTCGCCTCCACGATCCCGGTGGCCGGCTCCGCCTACACCTTCTCCTTCGCCACCCTGGGGGAGTTTCCCGCCTGGGTGATCGGCTGGGATCTGATCCTGGAGCTGGCGCTGGCCGCCGCCGTGGTGTCGGTGGGCTGGGCGGGCTATTTCGCCTCGATGCTGGCGTCCGCCGGCGTCGAGTTGCCCGCCGCGATCGCCGGTGACGATCCCGTGGTCAACCTTCCCGCCATCGTTGTCGTCGCCGTCCTCACGACGATCCTGGCGGTCGGCATCAAGCTGTCCTCGCGCGTCAACCTCATCCTGGTGATCACTAAGATCGCCGTGGTGCTGCTGGTCATCGTGGCCGGGCTGTTCTTCATCAAGGGGGCCAACTACACGCCGTTCATTCCCGAGCCGGTGCCCACGCCGCGCGTGGAGGGGCTGAAGGCGCCCCTGATCCAGCTGCTGTTCGGCATCACGCCGGTCGCGTTCGGCGTGATCGGCATCTTCTCGGCCGCGGCGATCGTGTTCTTCGCGTACATCGGCTTCGACATCGTGGCCACCGCAGCGGAGGAGACCGTCACGCCGCAGCGCGACGTGCCGCGCGGCATCATCGGCTCGCTGGCGATCTGCACGGTTCTGTACGTCGCCGTCTCCCTCGTCGTCGTCGGCATGCTGCGCTACAGCGAGCTGAGCACGTCGGCGCCGCTGTCGGACGCCTTCATCGCGGTCGGCCAGCCGTGGCTGGCCGGGATCATCAGCGTGGGGGCGCTGGCCGGCCTGACGACCGTGGTCCTCGTGCTGCTGCTGGGCCAGACCCGGGTGCTCTTCGCGATGTGCCGCGACGGGCTGCTGCCGCGCCCGATGGCCAAGGTCAATGCGCGCTTCGGCACGCCGGTCCGGCTCACGATCCTCATCGGGCTGGTGACGATGGCGCTGGCCGGGTTCGTGTCGTTCGGCGAGCTGGCCGAGCTGGTGAACATCGGCACGCTCTTCGCGTTCGTCGTGGTCTCGATCGGCGTGATGGTGCTCAGGCGCACCAGGCCGGACCTGCCGCGGGCGTTCAAGGCGCCGCTGGTGCCGGTCCTGCCGATCCTGTCGGTGCTGGCCTGCGTCTACCTGATGCTCAACCTGCCGGCGCAGACGTGGTTGCGGTTCGTCATCTGGATGCTCATCGGCATCGTGCTCTACTTCGCCTACGGCTACTGGCACAGCAGGGCGGCGATGCCCTGGCAGAAAGCCGGCCGCTGAGCACCAACGGCCGGACAACACCGGGGGTGGGGCGCGGACCACCCCCATAACTGGGGTCAGAGCGCGGCCACGGCCCCGGTCGCGGCCTTGGCCTGGCAGCCGTTGGCGAAGACCTTCCCCCACTTCACCGTCTTGCCGTGCCACCGGCCGACGACCCCGATCACACGCGGCTGGAACTCCTTCGTGCACGCCGTGTTGGGCGAGACGTTGAGCTTGGCCGGGTCGCCCCCGACCTGGCGCAACTGGCGGCAGGCCGTGCGGGCGTCGGGGTGGGAGCCCCCGGTGGGCGCGCAGTGGAGCCAGGCGGTCTTCGTGGCCCCGCCCTTGACCGAATTGACGATCTTGAGCTGCACCTTGGGGTCGCGCGCCGCCACGGCGGGCGACGACGCGCCCGCCAGGAGGGCTCCGCAGAGCGCGATGGTGCCGGCTGCTCTCATCATGGTTACTCTCCGTTCGTTGGACGGCACCAAACGCTACGGCGGAGGAGAGCGCGGCGTGCGGAGGCCCGCCGAGCGGGCCCCCATAAAATCACGCGGGCATCGAGGCCACGCCCGGGGCGAGGAAGCGGGGCCGCGCGATGCCGGACCTGTCCAGATACGGCGTGATGCCGCCCAGATGGAACGGCCAGCCGGCGCCGAGGATCATGCACAGGTCGATGTCCTGCGCCGCCGCGACGACGCCCTCGTCCAGCATGATCCGGATCTCCTCGGCCAGCGCCGCCAGCACCCGCTCGCGCACCTGCTCGGCGGCGGACGCCCGGGAGCCGCCCGCGAAGAGCGCCACCGCCTCCTCGTCGAGCGTGAGGTCCGGCAGGTAGATGCCCGGCTTGCCGGCGGCGACCAGCCTGGCCAGGCTCGCCGAGACGCCGAACCGCTCGGGGAACGCCTCGTGCAGCGTCTCCGCCACGTGCAGGCCGACGGCAGGCCCGACCAGCTGCAGCAGCGCGAACGGCGTCATCGGCAGGCCCAGCCCGTCGAGCGCGTGCTCGGCCGTCTCCAGCGGCGTGCCCTCGTCCACGGCCGCCACGACCTCGCCCATGAAGCGGGTCAGCAGCCGGTTGACCACGAACGCCGGAGCGTCCTTGACCAGCACCGACGACTTCCTCAGCGTCCTGGCCACCGCGAACGCCGTGGCCAGCGTGGCGTCGTCCGTAGCGGCGCCCCTGACGATCTCCAGCAGCGGCATGACCGCGACCGGGTTGAAGAAGTGGAACCCGACCAGCCGCTCGGGGTGCGCGAGATCGGCTCCCATCGCGGTCAGCGACAACGAGGAGGTGTTCGTGGCCAGCACGCAGGAGGGATCGACCACGGCCTCCACCTCGGCGAAGACCTGCTTCTTGACCGCCAGGTCCTCGAAGACCGCCTCGATCACGAAGTCGGCGCCGGCGAAGGCGTCCTTGGCCGGCGAGCCGGTCACCAGCGATGTGAGCCGGTTGGCCTGGTCCTGCGAGACGCGGCCCCTGGCCAGCAGCTTGCCGATCTCGTCCCGTACGTACGCCACGCCCTTGTCGAGCCTGGCCTGGTCGAGGTCGGTCAGTACGACCGGCACCTCCAGCCGGCGGGCGAACAGCAGCGCCATCTGCGAGGCCATCAGCCCCGCCCCGACGATGCCGACCTTGGTGACCTTGCGGGCCAGGGAGGGGTCCGGCGCGCCCGCCGGCTGCTTCGCGCGCCGCTGCACCAGGTCGAACGCGTAGAGCCCGGCCCGCAGCTCGTCACCTGTCAGCAGGTCGGCCAGCGCCTCGTCCTCGGCGGCGAACCCCTCGTCGCGGGTGGCGGTGCGGGCCTGGGCGATCAGGTCGAGCGCCCTGTAGGGGGCGGGCGACGCGCCGCGCAGCTTCATGTCGACCAGGAAGCGCGCGTCGCCGACCGCCTTGTCCCAGCCGTCGTGCTCGGGCCGCTCCACGACCACCTCGCCGTTGACCACCCGGGCGGCCCAGCGCAGCGACTCCTCCAGGAAGTCGGCGGGCTCGAACATGGCGTCGGCGACGCCCAGCTCGTAAGCCTCCTTGCCCTTGGTCAGGCGGTTCTGCGCCAGCGGGTTCTCGATGATCAGCTTGACCGCGTCCGCCGGGCCGATCAGGCGTGGCAGCAGCTGCGTGCCGCCCCAGCCTGGCACCAGGCCGAGGAAACACTCCGGCAGCGCCACCGCGGTCACGCCCGAGGAGATCGTCCGGTACGTGCAGTGCAGCGCGACTTCGAGCCCGCCGCCCATGGCAGCGCCATTCACGAACGCGAACGACGGGATCGGCAACTCTCCGAGCCGGCGGAACACGTGGTGGCCGAGCGCGGCGACGGCCAGCGCCTCCTCGCGGGTGGCCAGCGCCGCCGCGCCCTTCAGGTCGGCGCCGACGGCGAAGATGAACGGCTTGCCCGTCACGCCCACCGCGGCCAGGTCGGTGCGCTCGGCGATCTCCGACAGGGCGCCGTTCAGCGCGAACAGGCCGTGCGGGCCGAACGTGTTCGGCCGGGTGTGGTCGAAGCCGTTGTCCAGGGTGATCAGCGCCATGGTGCCTGCCCCGCCGGGCAGGCGCACGTCGCGTACCAGCGCCTTGGTGACGACCTCGTCGGTGCCGCGCTCGCTCAGCAGCGCACGCCAGTTCTCCAGCTCGCTCATGCCAGGTTCTCCCAGATCACAGTGCCGCCCATGCCCAGGCCGACGCACATCGTGGTGATGCCGTAACGCACGTCCGGACGCTCGCCGAACTGCCGCGCGAGCTGCGTCATCAGCCGCACGCCCGAGGAGGCCAGCGGGTGGCCGTAGGCGATGGCGCCGCCGTAGGGGTTCACGCGGGGGTCGTCGTCGGCGATGCCGAAGTGCTCGAGGAACGCCAGCGCCTGCACGGCGAACGCCTCGTTGATCTCGAACAGCCCGATGTCGGAGATGCCCAGGCCGGCCAGGCGCAGCGCCCGCTCCGTGGACGGGATCGGGCCCACGCCCATGACCTCGGGGTCCACGCCCGCGAACGCGTACGACACGAGCCGCATCTTCGGCGCCAGCCCCAGCTCGTCCGCGGTCTCCTTCGCGGCCACGACGCAGCCGGTGGCGCCGTCGTTGATGCCGGAGGAGTTGCCCGCCGTGACGTTGCCGTGCGGCCTGAAGGGCGTCTTGAGCGCGCTCAGCCCCTCCATGGTGGTGCCCGGCCTGGGAGCCTCGTCCTCGACCGCCAGGCCCCAGCCCTTTTCCGCCGTCCTGATCGCGGTCGGTACGAGGTCGGACTGGATCCTGCCGTCGGCGTAGGCCTTGGCCGCCCGCTCCTGCGACAACACCGCGTACGCGTCGGCCCGCTCCTTGGTGATCGACGGGTAGCGATCGTGCAGGTTCTCCGCCGTCATGCCCATCACCAGGGCGCTCGGGTCGACCAGCTTCTCCGACAGGAAGCGCGGGTTGGGGTCGACGCCCTCGCCCATCGGGTGGCGGCCCATGTGCTCGACGCCGCCGGCGATGGCGACGTCGTACGCGCCGAACGCGATGCCGCCCGCGACCGTGGTGACCGCGGTCATCGCGCCCGCGCACATGCGGTCGACGGCGTAGCCGGGCACGGTCTTCGGCAGCCCGGCCAGCACCGCCGCCGACCGGCCGATGGTCAGGCCCTGGTCGCCGATCTGCGTGGTCGCGGCGATGGCGACCTCGTCGACGCGCTCGGGCGGCAGGCCGGGGTTGCGCCTGATGAGCTCGCGGATGACGCGGACGACCAGGTCGTCGGCGCGGGTCTCCGCGTACAGCCCTTTCGGCCCCGACCGGCCGAAGGGTGTGCGCACGCCGTCGACGAACACGACGTCACGAGAGGAAGGCACGGATTCGCTCCTCGTTCGCTGAATGGGGTTCCGCGCCTATGCTACTCGTCAGTAACCACTCCGAGGACGAGTGCGGTCGTCAGCAGCGCGTACACCGCCGCCGTCGCCGGCTCCCAGAGATGGGCGCGGGCCGCGAGCAGGGCGGCCACCGCCGCGGCCGCACCCGCCCAGAGCGCGCCCGTCCTGAGCGCTGCCGTGCGCGGGCGCGTGCCGTGGCCCGGATCCCACGGATCCCCGGGGGAGGTGCCCGATCGCCTGGCGCGCGCCAGCAGCCCCAGCGCGTCACGGGCCCACCACAGCAGGAACAGCACCCCCGCGCCGCAACTCGTCACCGCCAGGGCCTCGACCGCCCAGCTCAGCTCGTCGGCGACGGCGTACAGGGCGGCCTGGTCGAAGAAGTCCGGCGTGGTGCCGCCGAGCAGCAGCGTCACCACCCAGCCCGCGGCGACGGCGAGCCGGCTGAACGGTCGTGTCCCGCCCGAGCGTGCGGCGCCGTACAGCTCGTGCTCGCGCCACCGGACCAGGCGGGCCCGCACGCCCCAGGCGTACTGGGTGGCGGTCATCGCGGGCAGCGCCGCCACGAGGACCACCAGGGACAACACCGCGAGCGGCGCCGTCTGCTCCCTGGTCGGCGCCCGGTCGGCGAGCAACTGCGCGGTGGTCAGCACCGCGATCGAGGCGGACAGCGCGACGAAGGCGCGGTGGCGGGCGGCCCTGGCGCGGGCCCGCAGCCCGGCCACCTGCTCGGCGCCTGGAGGGGGAGCCATCTCGGTCAGCAACATGACCGTCATGATGGCGTCACCCCGCGTAGCGACGCCTGTGATTCGCGTCCATTGGATGGAGCCCTCGATGCCGCCGGCGCGGTCGGGGCCCGGGGCGAGCCGCTGCCGCGTCAGGCCGTGACGCCGGCGTCCACGGGGATGGCGGCGCCCGTGATGGAGCGCCCGCCGTCGCCGGCGAGGTGGGCGACGGTGGCGGCGATGTCGTCGGGCGAGCAGTAGACGCCGAGCGCCGTGTAGCCGCGTTCCACGTCGGCCTCGGGGCTGTCGGCGGGGTTCATCGCGGTGTCGGTGGAGCCGGGCTGCACGACATTCGCGGTGATGCCGCGCGGACCCAGGTCCCTGGCCAGGCCCTTGGCGAGGCCGACCAGGGCGGACTTGCTCATCGAGTACGCCGTCCAGCCCGCGTACGGCACCCGCTCGGCCAGGCTGCTGCCGATGAGGACGATGCGGCCTCCGTCCGGCAGGTGCCGGGCCGCCGCCTGCGCCAGCACGAACGACGCGCGGGTGTGCACGGCCAGCACCTCGTCCACCTGGGCGAGCGTCACCTCCTCCAGCGGTCCGTACGGCGCGATGCCGGCGCTGCCCACCACCACGTCGAGCCGGCCCAGCTCCCGCGCCGTCCGCTCGACCGCCTCGACGAGCTCGCGCGGGTCGGCGGCCTCGGCGCGCAGGGCGAGCCCGCGCCCGCCGGCCGCCTCGATCTCCTGGACCACGGCGGCGGCCCGGTCGCCGGCGCTCCGGTACGTGATGGCGACGTCGAAGCCGTCGCCGGCCAGGCGCCGCGCGGTGGCCGCGCCGATGCCTCTGCTGCCGCCGGTGACGAGGGCGACCTTGCGTTCCATGACTCCTCCTCAAAATGGAATACGTTCCGCTTGTTACCGTAAGCGGAATCGATTCCGGATGCAAGCGATGCAAGGATGGTGATCGTGAGACGCGAGCGCAGTGACGCGGCCCGCAACCGTGCGAAGATCCTCTCCGCGGCCGAGCGCATCGTGGCCGCACACGGGGTGGAGGGCCTGTCCATGGCGGAGGTGGCGGCGGCCGCCGGAGTGGGCGTCGGCACGCTCTACCGGCGCTTCGGCGACCGGTCGGGCCTCGCGTACGCGCTCATCGACCGGCGGGAGCGGGAGTTCCAGGCCGCGTTCCTCGAGGGCCCGCCGCCTCTCGGTCCGGGGGCCGAGCCGGCCGAGCGGGTCAGGGCGTTCCTGCGGGCACTGGCGGACCGGACGGTCGAGCAGCTCGACCTGCTGCTCATGGCCGAGACGGCGAGCCCGCTGGCCCGCTTCGGCGGCGCGTACGACGCCTACCACGGTCATCTGGTCATGCTGATCGGCCGGCTGCGCCCGGAGGCCGACGCCTACGGCCTGGCCGACGCGCTGCTGGCGCCGCTGTCCGCCGAGTTGCTCGCCCACCGGCTCAGGAGATGCGGGGTGGGGGGCGAGCGGATCACGTCGGCGCTCGACGAGTTGGTGTCCGGTCTCGTCCGCTGAGTCACCTGTTGCGGTCGGCACAGCTTTGGGGCACACGTTACACAGCGTGTTTTTAGGGAAACATGTGAAATTTCCGGACAAGTGGTGGTCGTGTCTGCTAGGAAAGGGCGGGTCGTATTCGTATTAGAGAGGTTCCATCGTGGCGCGCGACGAGAACGACAGGCCATACGAGGATGGGCAGGGTAGGTCGTTAAACCCGGAGATGACGGGTGATGTGCTGTCCCCGCGGTGGAGCACTGAAGACACCGACGAGCAACCCGCCATCCAGGTGGTCGGCAACGAGACCTACATCCTTCCGCTGGAAAAGGGCGCCGAGCCCCAGTTGATCGAGCGGCGTGACGTCCTTGACGACCCCGGGCATCACGACGTGCTCAGCGGGACGACCTCGGCGTACGACGCCGGCGGCGCGCATGACGTGCTCGACGGGGGGAGCGGCCAGCGTGACGTGCTGGGTGGCGGCGATCCCCATGACGTGCTGGGCGGCGGGAACGACTCCCACCGTGACGTGCTGGGCGGCGGGAACGACTCCCACCGTGACGTGCTGGGCGGTTCCGGCGGGCATGATTTCGGCGGCCCGAGTGGCCCGCATGATTTCGGCGGGCCCAGCGGCGGGCATGATTTCGGCGGCCCGAGCGGTCCGCATGATTTCGGCAGGCCCAATAGCGAGCACGAGTTCGGTGGTCCGAGCGGTCCGCACGACTTCGGCGGCCCGAGTGGCCCGCACGAGGTGCTCGACGAGCGCGGCGGCTCCCGCCGCGCCGACGACGAGGCCCCCTACCTCCCGCTCGACCGGGGTTATGAGGCGGACGACCACGACGACGACAAGCCCAAGCGGGGTTTCCTCGGCTCCGGCTGGACCGACGAATCCAGCGCTGGACGTTCCTCCCGTGGCGGTGATGGCGGCGGCGAGGGTGAGGTGCGTCACCGCACCCGGGTCCTGCTGGTGGCGGCCGCCGCGGTGGTGCTGGTCGGCGTCGGTGTGGGCTGGATGCTCACCGGCACGTCCTCCGACGACCCGTGCGCCGGCGGCAGGTGCGCCAGCGCCGGCGAGGTGACCGCCCCCTCCGACACGGCCGTCCCCTCGGAGGAGGAGCAGACGCCGGTGGAGGAAACCGAGGCCGAGCCCTCCGACTCGGCCACCGACGAGCAGCCCACCGAGACGGGGCCGGCGCGGCCGGACCGTGCGCAGGAGCAGACCCGGCCCACGCGCGAGCCGCAGAGCCGCCCGTCGCCCACGCGCGACATCGGCGACCCGACCAGCAAGGCCAGCCCCAGGTCCACCCGGTCCCCGCAGGGGCAGATGCGGGACACGGACACCTCGAGCGAGACGCGGGTGAACAGGGAGCCGGAGAGCGCCGGCCGGGAGTCGCAGGATCAGCCTCCCGCGACGCAGCCGACGCAGGCCCCGGTGCCCGAGCCCGAGCCGACCGAGGAGGAGCGGAAGGGGCTGCTCGACATCCTGTTCCCCTGGGCGTAGGGCCTGGGGACATCCTGTTCCCCTGGGCGTAGGGCCTGGGTGTAGGACAGACCACTCTCCGGGTGGGCCGCCGGTCGCGGTCCACCCGTAGGATGCGGATCCAGGTGCTGGTCTGGCAGACTTGGAAACCGCTTTCCTGGGAGGTCTCGTGGTCACGCTTGAAGACGTCGCCAAGCAGGCGGGCGTCTCCCTGGCGACCGCCTCGCGGGTGCTCAACGGCAGCACCCGCCAGGTCGGCGCGGCCCTGCGGGCGCGGGTCGAGCAGGCCGCCGACGAGCTGGGCTACCGCGCCAACATCGCGGCCCAGACGCTGGCCCGCGGCGCGAGCAACGTCATCGGCATCGTCGTCCACGACCTGACCGACCCCTATTTCGCGGCCCTGGCCGACGGGGCCATGCGGGCGGCGGCCACCGAGGGCCTGCTCGTCATGGTGGGCACCACACATCGCGACCCCGAGCAGGAGATCGCCTACGTGGCGACGCTCAACGCCCAGCGCGTCAGGGCGGTGCTGCTGGTCGGCTCGCGCGTGGCCGATCCGGCCGTCACCGGGCGCCTGCGCGGCGAGCTGGCCCGATACCAGGCGGGCGGCGGGCGGGCGGCCTGCGTGGGCCAGGACCTGCTCGGCGTCGACACGGTCGCGCCGGCCAACCGGCTGGGCGCGGCCGAGCTGGCCAGGGCCCTGGCCGATCTGGGGCACACACGGTTCGCGGTGCTGGCAGGGCCACCGCATCTGGTGACGGCGGCCGACCGCTGCGCCGGGTTCGTCGAGGCGCTGGAGGAGCTGGGGCTGCCCGCGCCGCAGGTGATCCACGGGCCGTTCGACCGCGACGGCGGCTACGCCGCGGCCTCGCAGGCGGGCGGTGCGACCTGCGTGTTCGCGGTCAACGACGTGATGGCGGTCGGGGCGCTCGCGGCCTATCGCGAGCGCGGCGTCCGGGTGCCCGACGACGTCTCGGTGGCCGGGTTCGACGACATCGTCACGCTGCGTGATCATGTGCCCGCGCTGGCGACCGTGCGCCTGCCGCTGAAGGACATGGGGGCCCGGGCGCTGGAGCTGGCGCTGGGCGAAGGAGATCCGGTCGTGGTCGAGCAGGTCGCGGGCGAGGTCGTGTTGCGCGAGAGCGTGCGGAGGATGACGTGAGGCTGGCGGTCAGCACGCTGGGCATGCCCGGCGAAGGGCTCGACAGGGCGATCGAGATCGCGGCCGGAGGCGGCTGCCAGGGGCTGGAGCTGCGCCTGCACCCCGACACCGGCGTGCACGCCGGCCTGGACGCCGCGGAGCGGCGGTCGGTGCGGGAGCGGGTGGAGCGGGCGGGCCTGGAAATTTCTGCCCTTGCTGGATATGTCGGCGTTTGCGAGCCCGGACCGGACGAACCCGTCGTCGCGGCGCTCCTCGCCGACCTGCGGCTCGCCGCCGATCTGGGCGCTCCAGGCGTGCGGGTCTTCCCCCGTGGCGACGATCCGGCGGTGGGCGCCCGCAGGCTCAAGGCGGTCTCCGGTACGTCGGGCGCCCTCGGCTGCCGCGTTCTCGTCGAGACGCACGACGACATGGCCACCGGCGCCGCCGTGGCCGCCCTGCTCGCCGAGGCGGGCTGTCCCGAGACCACCGGCGCGCTGTGGGACCTGCTGCACCCCTGGCGCAACGGCGAGTCGCCGGCCGACTCGCTCGCCGCGTTCGGGCCCCACCTGGCGTACGTCCAGGTCAAGGACGCGGTCTCGGCCCGCGACACCACGCCGGTGCCCTTGTGGACCGGGTCCGTGCCGCTCGACGAGGCGGGCGGGCTGCTGCGCGGCGCGGGCTACGGCGGCTGGGTGTCGCTGGAGTGGGAGCGCACGTGGTATCCGCAGGTCGCTCCGGTCGAGGAGATCCTGCCGGGCGCGGCCGACTGGGTGCGACGTTTCACCGCTTAGATGGGGGGATGTCCCCATCTAAGAACAAAGTGCTCGTCGTCGGGATGGACGGCCTGCGCTTCGACCGGCTCCAGGCCGTGGGCGCGCCGGTGCTGGCCGAGCTGATGGCCTCCGGCGCGTACGGCACCAGCATGCTCCCCTACGGCGAGGCCGGCACACCGCGTACGGAGTCGCCCGGCGAGGTCGTGCCCAAGACCCCCGAGCCGGCGGCCGGCGGACGGGTGATCAGGTCGCGTACGGACTCGGGGCCCGGCTGGTCGTCCATCGCCACCGGGGCCTGGCCCGACAAGCACGGCGTCGTAGACAACAGCTTCACTGCACCCCAATTCCAGAAATTTCCGGACTTCCTGACCCGTGCGAAGGAGGCCCGTCCCGAGCTGAACACCGCGGCCTTCTTCTCCTGGGCGGCGCTCGCCGAGCACGGCGCGTTCGGCCCGGCGGTCGACCGCCGGTTCGTGCTCGACGGATACACGATCGGCTGGGCCGAGGCCGACGAGCAGGTCGCCGCCGCGGCCGAGCGGCACCTGACGGAGACCGACCCGGACGCCGTGTTCGTCTACCTGGGCGACACCGACGAGGTGGCCCACGATCTCGGCCCGCTCTGTCCCGAGTACACCGCCGCCCTCCAGACCCAGGACGCCCACCTGGGACGCCTGCTCGACACCGTCCGCGCCCGGCCCTCGTACGCGCGCGAGCGCTGGACCGTGCTCATCACCACCGACCACGGTCACGTGGACGAGGGCGGTCACGGCGGCGTCTCGGAGGAGGAGCGCACGGTGTTCGTGATCGCCAACCGGCTGGGGGAGCACCTGACCGGCCGTTTCCTTGCCGGTCCCCGGCTGGTCGACGTGGGTCCCACGGTGCTTGCCGTGCTCGGAGTGGCCGTCGATCCCGGGTGGGATCTGGACGGTGCGCCGCTGGGACTGTGACGTCTTTCATCAAGTGTTGAATTTCTGTCGGGAAAGCGTGACACTCGTGTCAGGACGCTGAACGGCAGGGGTGAACCTGATGAACACGGCACTGGACTTCTCCGAGATCGACGCGGGCATGCTCGCCGAGGTGGGCGGAAAGGCCGCCAACCTCGGCGAGCTGACCAGGGCGGGGTTGCCCATACCACCCGGCTGGGTGCTGACCACGCAGGCGTACCGTCAGGTCGCCGAGGGCCTGGAGACGAGCGGTGACGGGCTCGCCGAGCGCGCCAGGCGGCACCTGCTGCGGGCTCCGGTGCCGGACGCCGTGCGCGAGACGATCGTGAAGGCGTACGCCGCGCTCGGCGACGACGTGCCGGTGGCCGTGCGCTCCTCCGCCACGGCCGAGGACCTGCCGTTCGCCAGCTTCGCCGGGCAGCAGGACACCTTCCTCAACGTGGTGGGCGCGGACGCGGTGGTCGACGCCGTACGCCGCTGCTGGGCCTCGCTCTGGACCGACCGCGCCGTCGCCTACCGCGAGTCGAACGGCATCGACCATGCCGCCGTGCGGCTCGCGGTGGTCGTGCAGACCATGGTGGACGCGCGGGTTGCCGGCGTCATGTTCACCGCCAACCCGGTGACGGGCCGGCGGCGCGAGGCCGTCATCGACGCGGCCCCCGGGCTCGGCGAGGCCGTCGTCTCCGGCGCCGTGAACCCCGACCGCTTCATCGTTCATGGGGGCGAGATCCTCGAACGCCACGCGGGCGACAAGCGGCTGGCCGTCCGCGCGCTGCCCGGCGGCGGCACGGAACGCGTCGAGACCACCGGCGACGCGCGGGACGTAGAACCCGGGGACGAACTCTGCCTGACCGACGCCGAGGTGCTCGCCCTGGCCGAGCTGGGCACGCGCACCGAACACCACTACGGCTCCCCCCAGGACACCGAGTGGGCCATCGACCACGACGGCGCTTTCTGGCTCACCCAGGCGCGCCCGATCACCACGCTCTACCCGCTGCCGGACGACCCCAGGCCGGGCCTGCGGGCGTTCTTCTCGTTCAACGTCGCCCAGGGCGTCATGGGGCCGATCACGCCCATGGGACGGTCGGCCCTGCGGCTGGTCGCCTCGGGAGCGGCCGGACTGTTCGGCCACGGCCCCGCCGACCCCCTCGACGGCCCTGCCTTCATGACCGAGTCGGGGCAGCGGTTGTGGATGGACCTCACCACCGCCGTACGCAGCAAGGCCGGCCGCGCCATCATGCCGCGCATGCTGCAGCTCGGGGAGGCGCGCACAGGCCCGGTCATCGAGCAGCTGGTGACGGATCCCCGGCTGCCGCTGACGTACACCTCCCGCCGCCCGGTCATCCGCGGCCTGCGCCGCTTCGCCGGCCGCATTCACGCCCCCTCGCGGGCCCTGCTCGCGCTGACCAGGCCAGGCAAGGCCCTGGCGTACGCCGCCCGCGTGGGTGAGGAGATCGACCGGCGCCTGCCGCTGCCGTCGGAGGCCACCCCGGAGCAGCGCCTTGACCACGCCCAGCGCGTGCTCTCCCGCGCGTTCCCTCTCATCGTCTCGATCATGCCGATCGCGATCACGGGCTACGGCTTGTTCGCGCTGTCCTCCAGGCTCTCCGGCGTGCCGATCGGCGACATGCAGGACGTCCTGCGCAGCGTCCCCCGCAACCCGACCACGGAGATGGACCTGGAACTGTGGGATCTGTCCACCCGCGTCGAGCCCGAGCCGTTCATGACCGAGCCGGTGGAAGAGCTGGTCCGCCGCTACGGGGCCGGCACGCTCCCGCCCATCGCCCAGCGGGAGATCACGAGATTTCTGGACACGTACGGCCATCGCGGCGTCGCCGAGATCGACCTGGGCGTGCCCCGCTGGTCGGACGAGCCCGCACACATCATCGGCGTGATCGCCAACTACCTGCGCATGGACGGCGACGCCTCCCTCGCGCCCGCCGCGCTGTTCGCCAAGGGTGCGAGGGAGGCGCAGAAGGAGATCGCCCGCGTGGCGGCCGAGGCCGGACGCAAGGGCCGGTGGCGGGCGGCCGTGGTGCGGTTCGCGCTCGGGCGCACGCGGATGTACGCGGGGCTGCGCGAGCTGCCCAAGTTCTACGTGGTCAAGATCCTCGCCGGGGTGCGGCGGAGCCTGCTGCAGGTCGGGGAGCACCTGGTCGGCCTCGGGGTGCTGGACGCGGCGCGGGACGTGTACTTCCTCGACCTGAGAGAGGCCAGGGCCGCCCTGGGGGGCGGTGACCTGCGCGGGCTCGTGGCGGAGCGGCGGGAGGCGTACGAACGGGAGTCGCGCCGCAGGCACGTGCCCAGGGTGCTGCTCTCCGACGGCACCGAGCCCGAGGCGCTCGCCACCTCCGCCCCTGCCTCCGGCGCTGGGGGCGCGCTGACCGGCACGGCCGCGTCGGCGGGCACCGTCACGGGCGTGGCCAAGGTGGTGATGGACCCGATCGGCGCGCAGCTGGAGCCGGGCGAGATCCTGGTCTGCCCCTCGACGGACCCGGGCTGGACACCGCTGTTCCTGACGGCGGGCGGGCTCGTGATGGAGATGGGCGGCTCGATGTCGCACGGCGCGGTGGTGGCCAGGGAGTACGGCATCCCGGCCGTCGTCGGCGTCGCCGACGCCACCCACCGCATCACCACCGGCCAGAAGATCACCGTGAACGGCGCCGCGGGCACGGTCACGCTGCCGTCCTGACGCCTCCGGCGGCCAGTCCGTCGCGCAGGGCACACACGCCGCGGCTCAGCCGGTGGCGAGCACCACGTCCTCGTATCGGGCCTTCATCGTGGCCACCACCTCGTCGGGGTCGGCGGCCCAGATGTCGGCGTTGAAGATCTCCACCTCGACGTCGCCGGTGTATCCGGCGGCCAGGACCGCTTTCGTGATCGGGGGGAACCCGATCACGCCGTCGCCCATCATGCCCCGCGCGAGCAGCACGTCCGCGGGCAGCGGGTGCAGGTAGTCGCACACCTGGTACGACGCGATCCTGCGGCCCGCGCGGGCGATGTCCTCGGACAACCTCGGGTCCCACCAGACATGGAAGGTGTCCACCACCACGCCGACCTGCTCCTCCGGGTAGGCCAGGCTCAGGTCGAGCGCCTGACCGAGAGTGGACAGGACGGCCCGGTCGGGACAGTAGACGGGGTGGAGGGGCTCGAGAGCCAGCTTGACCCCCCGCTCCCCGGCGTAGGGGGCCAGTTCCGCCAGCGCCTCGGCCACCCGCTCCCGCGCCCCGGCCAGATCCCGCGAGAACCCGCCCGCCGCCACGCCGCCGTCACCCGTGCCACCCGCGCCGCCCGCGTCCGCGGTACCGGCCGGCAGCGGCTCGCCCGGTGTCACCCCTGGCAGGCCGCCCACCACCATCACCAGGCAGGCCGCCCCCAGCTCCGCCGCCTCGTCGATGGCCCGCCGGTTGTCGTCGAGCGCGCGGGCGAAGGCGCGGCGACCCTCGTCGCCCGGCAGCCCACCGGCCGTCATGAAGCCGCCCCGGCACAACGACGACACGCGCAGCCCGGCCTCCCTGACCAGCTTCACGCTCTCCGCGAGCCCCTGCTCGGCGACGTTCTCCCGCCACAGCCCGACCGCCTCCAGGCCGTGCCGCACGCATCCGTCCACGGCCTCGGCCACGGTCCAGCGCCGTGTCGTCCGCTGGTTGAGCGAGAGGCTCACAGCCCGTTCACCTCCAGCAGCGCCTTCATGCGGCGCACGGCAAGCTCCTGGTCGGCCAGCAGCCCGGCCTGGTCGGCCAGGTGGAACACCTCCGACAGGTGGAGCAGCGAGCGGGCCGACTGGGCGCCGTTCACCATGGCGAACGCGTCCTGGTGACCGTTCAGCCAGGCCAGGAAGACGATGCCGGTCTTGTAGTGGTACGTGGGCGTCTCGAAGATCTTTCTGGACAGCGGGACCGTGGGGGCCAGGATCTCGTCGTATGACGCCAGCAGCCGGTCGCGGCCCGCGTCGTCGCCGGCGGCCTCGGCCGCGTCGAGCGCCTGCAGCGCGGCCGCCGCCGCCGGGGCGATGGCGTCGAAGATGCCGAGCAGCGCGTGGGAGCCCGTCCTGATCAGCGACGGGTAGTTGAAGTCGTCGCCGGTGTAGAGCTTGACCCCGTCGGGGAGCGCGGCACGCAGCTCCACCTCGTGCTCCTCGTCCAGCAGCGACACCTTCACCCCGTCCACCATGGACGCGTGGGCGTGGATCAGCTCCAGCAACGACGCGGTCGCCGCCGCCACGTCGCGTGAGCCCCAGTAGCCGGCCAGCTGCGGGTCGAACATCTCGCCCAGCCAGTGCAGGATCACCGGGCGGTCCACCAGGCCGAACAACTTGCCGTACACCTGGTGGTAGTCCTGGGGACCCGTCGCGGCTTTCGCGAGCTGGCGGGAGGCCATGATGATCACGCCGGCGCCGGCGGACTGCACGGTCTCGATCTGCTCGGCGTACGCGGCCGTGATCGTGTTGAGGTCGGCGGCCTGGGGTGCGTGATCGGTGCCCGCGCCGCAGGACACCAGCGTCGCGGGGTCGCCGGCCGTACGCGCCTCGGCGGCGCTGCGGCGGATGAGCTCCTTGGTGGCCGCCCAGTCCAGGCCCATGTTGCGCTGGGCGGTGTCCATGGCGTCCGCGACGCGCAGGCCGTGCGACCACAGGTGGTGGCGGAAGCGCAGGGTGGCATCCCAGTCGACGGCGGCGGGGGAGCCGGGCGTGTTGTCGCCCAGCGGGTCGGCCACCACGTGCGCGGCGGCGTACACGATGCGGCTGGTGGCCGGGGCGTCCGGCACCGGCCAGGCCGTCCGCTCGTTCAGGGTGTACGCCCCGATGCCGGGCAGGTCGATCCTCACAGCTGCGGCACCTCGATCCTGCGGCCCTCGGCGTTGGAACGCAGCCCCAGCTCGGCGAGCTGCACGCCGCGAGCGCCCGAGGCGAAGTCGTTGGGGAAGGGCGCGTCCTCCACCACGTGCCGGACGAACGCCTCCCACTGGACTTTGAACCCGTTGTCGAACTCGGCGTTGTCCGGCACCTCCTGCCAGCCGTCGCGGAAGCGCGCCGTGGCCGGCAGGTCGGGGTTCCAGACGGGCTTGGGGGTGGCGGAGCGGTGCTGTGCGCGGCAGTTGCGCAGGCCCGCCACGGCGCTGCCGTGCGTGCCGTCCACCTGGAACTCGACCAGTTCGTCCCGGTTCACCCGGACTGCCCACGAGGAGTTGATCTGCGCGATGACGCCGCCTTCGAGCTCGAAGATCCCGTACGCGGCGTCGTCGGCGGTGGCCTGGTACGTGGTGCCCTGCTCGTCCACGCGAGCGGGGATGTGCGTCACCGCCCTGGCGTAGACCGACTCGATCCGGCCGAACAGGTTCTCCATGACGTAGTGCCAGTGCGGGAACATGTCGAGCACGATGCCGCCGCCGTCCTCGGCCCGGTAGTTCCACGACGGCCGCTGTGCCTCCTGCCAGTCGCCCTCGAACACCCAGTAGCCGAACTCGCCGCGCACCGACAGGATCCGGCCGAAGAAGCCGCCGTCGATCAGCCGCTTCAGCTTGAGCAGGCCGGGGAGGAACAGCTTGTCCTGCACGACGCCGTTCTTGACGCCCTTGGCCGCGGCGGCCTCGGCCAGCGCGACCGCCTCCTGCGTCGACTCGGCCGTCGGCTTCTCCGCGTAGATGTGCTTGCCCGCCTCGATGGCCTTGAGCACGGATTTGACGCGGGCGCTGGTGACCTGGGCGTCGAAGTAAATGAGGGTGCCGTCGTCGGCGAGGGCCGCGTCCAGTTCCGTAGTGAAATCCGAAATGTCGTGCTTGGTTGCAATATCTGCAAGTTTGTCGGCATTGCGGCCGACCAGTATGGGCTTGAGCTTGACCTTTCCGCCGTCCGAGAGCGTGACACCGCCCTGCTCGTTGATGGCCAGAACGGAACGGACCAAATGCTGGCGATAGCCCATCCGTCCGGTGACGCCGTTCATCACGACGCCTATGGTGCGCACGCTCATGAAGATCCCTTCAGGACAAACGGTGGAAAGCGCTTTCCCGAACCGTACGGCTGTGCGGCCCAGGGCGTCAAGTGGCGCGGGCCGTCAGGAGGCCCGCACACCGGGTGGCGGCCCCGCTCGGAGACCGCCGTGCTCAGCGCTCGCCGCGCGGCTCCAGCCTGGCCAGCGCCTTGGCGATGGGGTGGGCGGCGAGCGACAGTTGCCACTCGCGCGCTCCGAGCTCGCGCAGCCGCGCGGTCACGCTCTCGTCGGTGATCTCGGCCGGCGGCTCCCAGGTCAGTCTGCGGACGGCGTCGGGTTGCAACAGGTTCTCCGTCGGCATGTGGAGCTGGTCGGCCAGCGCGGACACCACCGCTCGTGCCGCCGCCAGCCGCTTGGCGGCGGCCGGATCGCGGTCGGCCCACCGGTTGGGCGGTGGCGGCCCTTCGCCGGGCGTGCTCGGCTGGGGGAGCTGGCTGTCGGGCAGCGTGCGGGCCCTGGCCACCGCGGCGAGCCAGTCGCTCATATGCCGTCGCGCGCTTCGCCCGGTGAATGCCGAAATTTCGGTCAGTGCCTTCTTGGTACGGGGCCCTTCGAGCGCCGCGGTGACGATCGCGGCATCGGGCAGCACCCTGCCGGGCGCCAGGTCGGCCTCGCGCGCGATGCGATCGCGCATGGTCCACAACTCGCGCACGGTGGCCAGCGCGCGTACGTTGCGCACCTTGTGGATGCCCGAGGTGCGGCGCCACGGGTCGGACCGCGGCACCGGCGGCGGGGTGTTGAGCACGGCGGCGAACTCCTCGCGCGCCCACTCCAGCTTCCCGCTCTCCGCCAGCTGCTCGTGGAGCACGTCGCGGAGCTCGACCAGCACCTCCACGTCGAGCGCGGCGTAGCGCAGCCAGTCTTCCGGCAACGGCCTGGTGGACCAGTCGGCCGCCGAGTGCCCCTTCTCCAGCCGCAGCCCGAGCACGGTCTCGACCATCGTGCCGAGGCCCACGCGCTCGTAGCCGAGCAGCCGCCCGGCCAGCTCGGTGTCGAACATCTCCCGCGGCCTGAACCCCAGCTCCATGAGGCACGGCAGGTCCTGCGAGGCGGCGTGCAGGACGATCTCCGCGTCGGCCACGGCCTGGTCGAGGGCGGTCAGATCGGGGCAGCCGACCGGGTCGATCAGCGCGGTGCCGGCACCGGCCCTGCGCAGCTGCACGAGGTAGGCGCGGTTGCCGTAGCGGTAGCCGGAGGCACGCTCGGCGTCGACGGCGACGGGGCCGCCTCCCGCGGCGAACCGCGCCGCGACCGTGGCCAGCCCGGCCGCGTCCGCGACGACCGGCGGGATGCCTTCGCGGGGTTCGAGCAGCGGCTCGACTGTGCGTTCTTCTGTCATTCGACCTTTTCCGTGGCTACTCCGACCCGCAGCCGGAGAGGAAACGCATTCCAGCGTAGCGAGGCAGGGAAACGTGGTGCGTACCCGGGCGGATCGGTGTCGGAGCGCGCATCACGTCTGGTCGTCATGTCGGCGGGGCAGCGCGGCCACGTCGGGCGGGAGCGCCGGGATCCCCGCCGCCAGGCACATCAGGTCACACCAGGCGGCGACATGGCCGGAGAGATCCTCCTGAGCGGGTGACCAGGACGCTCGCAGCTCGAGCTCGGTCGTGACCGGGTCGTCGGCCTTGTTGCCGAACCCCTCGGACACGGCTCTCGTCACCGTACCGCCGGCGGCGGAATAGCCGGCCTGGTGCGCGTCGAGGGCTTCGGTCAGCCAGCTCCAGGCCACGGGCCCGAGCAGGGGATCGGAGGTGATCTCCGGCTCCATGTCGGCCCTGACGTAGGCGACCAGGCGGAACGGGCCCTCCCAGCCGCGCTGGCCGTCGGGGTCGTAGAGGAGGATCAGCCGGCCGACCGCGAGCTCGTCGTCGTCGCGGTAGACGGAGGCGCCGATGGCGGCGGAATAGGGGGCCAGCCGCTGCGGCGCGGGCAGGTCCTCGAGCTCGATCTCCGGCCGGGCCTCGGACAGCCGCAGACTCTCCGCCGCGCGGGTGAACTCGGCGGGAGGCGGTGGCTGGTCACCGAGTGTCATAGCCGAAGCGTAGGTCGAAGACGGACGGAAGGGGACCACGGGGGTGCTCATCTTTGGTGATCAAGCCGCTGCCGTAACAAGCTGGCGAACGGGCCGGGTGGACTCGGCGGAGCCGAGAAGGATCGCGTGGCCGCACTCGGTGCAGGCCCACTCGGGGCACTCGCCCTGCTCGTGCCCGTCGGCGCACGGAGGCTGCTCGAAGGGGCGCACACCGGCACAAGACGGGCAACACTCACTGCGGCGCTCTGGGAAACTCCACAACGCGGGCATCGCACGAGTCATCGAAGCGGGGCCTTTCTTCGGGTTGTGGCTCTGACGTTGGCACGAGCCGCTGACAATTCCCCGCAACGCGCTCGGCGTGTCCTGAAAGTGGTCGCTGAATCGATGCCGCGCGGTTGCTTGGCGAACATTTGGCTCAGTCGAGACCGGCTCTCTGGGCGGGCATGGGGTGTGTTCGACCCGTGTGGGACGCCGACGCCGAGCAGACCGGTAAACCTTCATCCGGCTATCTGATCATGATTTGCTAGGTCCAATGGATGTTTTTCCCGACACAGCCGCTTCGTGTCGCCGCAGAATCCGTCACCGGACACCGATCCGCCCCGGACATGGCCCCGCCGCAGGACGCCGTCCCCTGGCGGGACCGGTGCCCCGGCGTGGCACGCTTGTGGGGTGAACCTCGCCGACTCAGCGTTCCTGCGTGCCTGCCGCCGCCAGCCCGTCCCGCACACTCCGGTCTGGTACATGCGCCAGGCCGGACGCTCGCTGCCGGAATACCTCAAGGTCCGCGAGGGCGTGCCCATGCTCACCGCGTGCGCGACGCCCGAGCTGATCGTCGAGATCACCATGCAGCCGGTCCGCCGCTACGGCGTGGACGCGGCCATCTTCTTCAGCGACATCGTCGTCCCCCTCAAGGCCATCGGCATCGACCTCGACATCAAGCCGGGCGTCGGCCCGGTCATGGCCGACCCGATCAAGGACGCCAAGGGCCTCGACGCGCTGCGCCCGCTGGAGCCCGGCGACGTGCCGTACGTCACCGAGGCCATCCAGGCGCTCACCGGAGAGCTGGGCGGCACGCCGCTGATCGGCTTCGCGGGCGCGCCGTTCACGCTCGGCTCCTACCTGATCGAGGGCGGCCCGTCGAAGAACCACGACAAGACCAAGGCCATGATGTACGGCGCGCCCGAGTTGTGGCACGCCCTCATGGAGCGCCTGTCCGCCATCGTCCTGGAACACCTGCGCATCCAGGTCGCGGCCGGCGCCTCGGCCGTGCAACTCTTCGACTCCTGGGTGGGGGCGGTGGCGCCGGACGACTACCGCGAGTTCGTCCTGCCGCACACCCGGCGCATCCTCGAAGGCGTCCAGGACGTGCCGCGCATCCACTTCGGCGTGGGCACAGGCGAACTGCTGGGCGTGCTGGGCGAGGCGGGAGCAGACGTGGTGGGGGTCGACTGGCGGGTGCCGCTCGACAAGGCGGCCCGCCGGGTCGGCCCCGGCAAGGCGCTGCAGGGCAACCTCGACCCCGCCATCCTGCTGGCGCCGTGGGACGTGGCCGAAAGCAGGGCCCGCGACGTGCTGCGGCGCGGCCGGGCGGCCGAGGGGCACGTCTTCAACCTCGGTCACGGCGTCCTGCCCTCGACCGACCCCGACCAGCTCAAGCGCCTGACCGACCTCGTCCACGAAGCCGGCGCCCCGGCTTGACGCCGCGGGCCCCTGGAACGTCGAGGAGCGGCGCGGCGCCGGTGTTCAGGCGGCCGTGGGGCCAGGGCCGCCCGGCTTCGGGCCCGGGGGCGGAGCCGCGACAAGGCCACGAGCGGCGCGGTCACGGCGCACCAGATGGATCACCAGGGCGAGGAGCGGAAGCGAGACGACGACCCACGGCAGCACCGCGCCGAGCATCGTGAGCGCCACCTTCACGAACGACACCAGCGCGCCCCACCCGGCCTCCAGCCCGCCGAGGAAGCCCGCCGGCTCCTCGTCAGGGCCGGCCACCGTGGCCACCGGCCCCACCAGCCGGAGCGTCAACGTCGCCATCGCGACCTGCGCGGCCAGCTCCTTCTGCTGGGCCTGCAGCGACTCCAGGTCCGCCTCGCGATCGGAGATCTCCCGCTCGACCTGCAGTACCTGGCCGATCGTCTCGGCCTTCTTCAGCAGCGTGCGCAGCGACTCCAGCGACTGCTGCGCCGACTTCAGCCGGCTCTCCACGTCGGCCACCTGGAGCGTGACGTCCTGGGTGCCCTGGTTCATGGACAGCTGCCTGCCCAGATCCTTGCCGAGCCGGCCGGCCACCTCGGCGTACTTCGCCGGCGGGATCTTGAACTCCAGCATGGCCGAGTCCTCGGTGGCGTCGGCCGAGTTGGTCTCCTCCTTGGACAGGTGGCCGCCGGCCGCGGTGACGATCTGCTTGGCCTGCTGCACGGCGGTGGAGACCCGCTCGGCGCGCACGGTCATGCTCCCGGTGTAGATGACCTGCCGCTCCTGCCGGGTCACCTTGACGCCGGAGACGACGCTGTCCCCGCCGTCCCCGCTGCCCCCGTCCGCCTGCGGGCGAGACTGCTCGGTGGACTGCGCCCTGGCCTGGGGCTGGCTGGCCTTGTACCGCTCGGGCCGCACCTGGGTGGAGTCCATGGCCGGCGCGCCGGCCGACAGGCTGCCGCCGCCGCAGCCTCCCAGGAGCGTGACCAGGCAGGCGGCTGATAACGCGATGCCGTACCGCATTCGTCTCATGCCTTAGAGACGGCTGCCGGATCACCCCGGTTTGACGGCGGAAATCACGGTCCTGCATCTATGGCCTCACTTCGTGCCGCAGCCTGGCCGACCCGGGAGGGTGGGCGACGTCGTGAGGCGGTAGCGTCGGGAGGCGTGGAAGGGAATCGGGCGCACGTGGTGGTGGTCGGCGGCGGGATCTCCGGTCTGGCCGCCGCGTGGCACCTCCGCCAGGGCGCGGGCGAGCGGGTGAAGGTGACGGTCCTCGAGGGTTCACCGCGCGTCGGCGGCAAACTGTACGCCTCGGAGGTCGCCGGGGTGAGCGTCGACGCGGGAGCGGAGGCCATGCTGGCCCGCCGGCCCGAGGGCGCCGAGCTGGCCAGGGCGGTCGGGCTAGGGGAGGAGCTGGTGTTCCCCGGCACGGCGCGCTCGGCCGTCTACACCAGGGGCGCGCTCCGTCACCTGCCGAAGGGCCAGGTCATGGGCGTGCCGTCCGACCTGACCGAGCTGGCGAGGTCCGGCATCGTCTCGCCCGGCGGGCTGCTGCGTGTGCCGCTCGACCAGCTCCTGCCGCCCACCCTGGTGCGCACCGACGTGTCGGTGGCCGCCTACATCCGCGCCAGGATGGGTGCCGAGGTCGTGGAGCGGCTGGTCGAGCCGCTGCTCGGCGGCGTCTACGCGGGCCGTTCCGACACGCTGTCGCTGGAGGCCACGATGCCGCGCGTGGCGGCCGTGGCACGCTCCGAGCGCTCGCTGCTGTCCGCGGCCCGGCAGCTCGTCGAGGACGCGCCGAAGGACGCGGGGCCCGTCTTCACCTCGCTCAAGAACGGCGTCGGCGGCCTGCCCGAAGCGGTCGCCAAGGCGTCCGGCGCCGACGTCAGGACCGGCGTGACCGCCCGCGAGCTGCGCAGGACCGAGCACGGCTGGCTGCTCGTGACGGGCCCCGTGCCGAGGCCCGAGACCATCGAGGCGGACGCGGTGATCGTGGCCGTGCCGGGGCCCGCCGCGAGCCGGCTGCTCAAGGACGAGGCGCCCAAGGCGGCGACCGAGCTGGCCAGGATCGACTACGCCAGCATGGCCATCGTCACGCTCGCCTACCCGGTCGACGCCTTCCCCGAGCCGCCCGCCGTCAGCGGCTACCTGGTGCCGCCCGTGGAGGGCCGGCCGGTCAAGGCGGTCACGTTCAGCTCGGTGAAGTGGCCCCACCTGGCCAGAGACCTGGTGGTCCTGCGCTGCTCGATCGGCAGGATCGGCGAGGAGCACCTGCTCCAGCGCGAGGACACCGAGCTGGTGTCGCTGGCCATGGCCGAGATGGGCGAGGTGATGGGCGTACGCGGGCTGCCCGTGGACAGCCGGGTGACGCGCTGGGGCGGGGCGTTGCCGCAGTACAACGTGGGCCACCTCGACCGGGTGGCCAAGGTGCGTTCCGCGGTGGCCGTGCAGCCGGGGCTGGCCGTGTGCGGCGCGGCCTACGACGGCATCGGCATCCCGGCGTGCATCGGCGCCGCGCGTACGGCGGCCTCCCGGATTCTGGACCACCTGTCGCTACGAGGAGAATGAACACCATGACAGAGGGCGCCGCGCGGCTCAAGGCCCGCGATCTCAACCAGGTGATCCGTTACACGATGTGGTCGGTCTTCCAGGCGACCGAGCCGTGCCCGAGCGACCGCGACGGCCTCGCGCGGGAGGTCACCGAGCTGCTCGACCAGGCAGCCGGCAAGGATGTCGTGACCAGGGGGGTCTACGACGTGGCGGGGTTCAGGGCCGACGCCGACTACATGTTCTGGTGGCACGCGCCCACGCCCGAGGACCTCCAGGACGTCTACGCCCGGTTCCGCCGCACCACGTTGGGGCGGCACAGCAGGCCCGTCTGGTCGGCGATGGCGCTGCACCGGCCGGCCGAGTTCAACAAGTCGCACATCCCGGCCTTCCTCGCCGAGGAGGAGCCGCGTGCCTACGTGAGCGTCTACCCGTTCGTCCGCTCCTACGAGTGGTATCTGCTCGACGACTCCGAGCGCCGGGCGATGCTGGCCGAGCACGGCAGGATGGCGCGCGACTACCCCGACGTGCGGGCCAACACGGTGGCGTGCTTCTCGCTCAACGACTACGAGTGGATGCTGGCCTTCGAGGCCGACGAGCTGCACAGGATCGTCGACCTGATGCGGACGCTGCGCGGCGCGCAGGCCCGCCGGCACACCCGGGTCGAGATCCCGTTCTACACCGGCGCCCGCAAGCCGGTGCAGGAGCTCGTCGCCGCCCTTCCCTGACGCGCGCCGCCGTCCCGCTGTAAAAGATCAAGACCCGAGTTGGCGATCCAACTGTTTTGATCGGCCCGCCTTGTCACAATCAGGGAAATCCCTAGTTCGTCGGGGCGTGCGCAGGGCTGGCACGTTCCAACCGCGGGCCCCGTACAGGTCCGGGCAGGGAGGCGGGGTGGACGAGTCGGGCAGGCCCGACCGGCGCGCGGCCGGTGGTCGTGCGGCCGGTCGTCGTGCTTTTGGTAGTCGTGCGGCCGGTGGT